>JBDTZF010000005.1:0-53159 GCA_040005265.1 Verrucomicrobiota bacterium | reverse complement strand
CCGACCCGAAGACGAACCCGCGGGCGTCTATACCGGCAATCTTGTCGATCTTCTTCCCTCGACAACGCTCGATAAAGACGTCAATCGAAGCTTTAAAAAGCGCGCCGTCGCTCAGGATTGGCGTGATGTCTTTGAAGATGATTCCCTTCTTCGGAAAATCTGGGACATCCCTCACTCCGGCGCGTAGCATTTCCAGAATCTCGGCCATGGAAGGCGATGCTAACGAGCGCTCTGGAAACGTCAATTGTGCCGCGCTCCTACCCTGCGGACGGCTTTGGCTTGTAAACGAAGAACGTGACGATACCGAGCAGGATTGCCTGAGCCAGGCCGGCGAAGAACCACTTGCAGGCTATTGAACCGGGCATGGGCATTACCACGTACATGATGATGGCCCATGTTCCGGAAAATAGACCCATGAGGAAACCGTATCCAATGCCGCAACCAAGGCTCGCCGTGTCGGCCCAGCGAGTCCAAATGAGAACGAAGGTGATGGCAAACAAGAGTTGGGCTCCGAGCATCCAACCCAAGTACGAGCCCATTTCGGCATCCGGGCGCCAAAGCGACTGCGTGGCTTTGTAATCGGGCATCATCCAGATGCCGTGAATGAGAAAGTCCGTTCCCCAAAGCACCACGAACGCGACGAAGATAGCTAGAATGAGACGTTTCATGTTCATATTGGCGGCAAGTCTTAGGGACTTTCAGACAAACAGGCAAGCAAACGTCTGATTGCCAAGCAGAGGGCGCGATTTTATGATCACACTCCCGGTGGATCGAAACCTTCTCATTGTCTCTACGCTTTGTTTTTTCGCGGCAATCGTGCGGACTACCATTTCCTTGCGCGCAGGACTGCTCCTGCCGGGGCGCTTTAGTTTTTTTGCGATCGGGCTGGGATTTATTTTTCAATCGGCATTCCTATCGGTCCGCGGTCATGCCTTGGGCCGATGCCCGCTGACAAACTTATTTGAGGTTCTTATCTTCCTGGCATGGTCGATCGCCTTGATCTACTTGGTGATTGGGTCGGCTTACAGGCTCTCCTTGATGGGGACGTTCACGGCGCCATTCGTTTTCTTGATTCAAACCTGTGCATTGATTGCGCCGATCGACGTGCTTCACCCGATTAAGCTGTCAGCTAATCCGTGGCTGGAATTTCACGCGTCGATGTCGATCATCGCCTACGGAGCGTTCGGACTCGCCTGTATCGCCGGGGTGATGTATCTGGCGCAGGAGCGGCAACTCAAAACGCACCAGTTGCATTCCATCTTTTATCATTTGCCGCCGCTAAACGACCTTTTTGTCGTAATCACACGACTGTTATGGTTTGGGTTTGTGTTGTACACGCTCGGAATCGTGAGCGGTTTTTTTACCGGCCGGCCGCTGCCACGCATTCAGGTCGTGGCCGCCATTGCGGTGTGGATTCTGTACGCGGCAATTTTGCAAGGTCGCCATCTTCGGCGGATCGCGCCTAAGCGCGTGGCTGCGCTTTGCATTGCCGGATTTGGGGTGGCGCTCACGCTTCTTTGGGGAATCAGTTTTTCCGCGCAAACCCATTCGATGCCATGAATATCTTTTGCGTAGGATTGAGCCACCATTTGGCAAATGTTGAAACGCGCGAGCGGTTCGCCGGCCACGCCGAGACCGAATGCATTTTGCGCGATTCCGGCTGTCTCGAAGCGCTCCTGCTTACGACTTGTAACCGCGTGGAAGTGTACGGCGCTTCGGAGCAACGGGTGCCGACCGATGAGATAGCGCAATGCTTGGTGCGAAAAATTGATAAGAGCGGAGCGGATATAGATCGTCGCTACAGGGGAGAAATTCCGTCGTTTTACCGGTATGAAGACGACAAATGCGTGCAACACCTTTTCCGCGTTGCCTCTGGCCTCGACTCGATGGTGGTGGGCGAAAGCGAAATTCTCGGCCAGGCGAAAAAAGCATATGAGTCGGCGCGAGCTTCAGGTGCGGCCGGGCCGTACTTGCATCGGTTGTTTCAGCGTGCTTTTCGCGTAGCCAAACATGTTCGTACTCACACCGAAATTTCGCGCGGCGCCGTTTCCGTCGGCTCGGTTGCAGTCGATCTCGCGCAGCGGATTTTCGGCAAGTTAAATGATCGCAAGGTGCTCGTGCTTGGTGCCGGCGAAATGAGTGAGCGAACTGCGCGAGCGCTCGTTTCCCGAGGGGCAGCTGATCTGCGCGTGAGTAATCGTTCGCTTGACCGTGCCGAAGATTTGGCGCGGCTCGTAGGCGGACGCGCGATCCCATTCGAGCAATGGCCGGCCCAATGCAGCCAGGTCGACATTCTGATAACATCGACATCATCCGAAACTCCATTGCTTAACCCGGACAATCTGGAGCCCATGTTGCGCGAGCGGTTGGATCGGCCCCTCTTCATCATCGACATCGCCGTTCCGCGGGATGTCGATCCCGATGTAAATAAAATGGAGGGCGTTTACCTTTACGACATTGATTCGTTGCAATCTGTGGCCGAGCAATCGCTGGCCCTGCGCCGTCAGCAGGTGGTCGTCGCCGAAGCGATCATCGCCGAGCACGTCGCGGATTTCGGCGAAAAAATCTCCGTCGGAGTGGCTCGAGTGGCAGGCGCAGAACATCCGTCAATAGGAGAGAGTCCGCTGCGCGCCTCGGAGTTGTAGGGCAAACTGGCATCTTTCAGATAGGAGCTATGGACCAAAAGATCGTGCTCGGCACGCGCGGAAGCGAACTGGCCTTGGCGCAGGCGCGTCTAGTCGAGAGAGCCCTCCAACAGCAATGGCCGGAGCTCAATGTTGAGACAAAAATCATCGCTACGCGAGGTGATCAAACGAAGCCGATCGACTCCCGCGCGGGATGGAAGGGTTTGTTTACGGCGGAAATCGAAAAAGCTTTGCTCGCCGGAGACATCGATCTTGCGGTGCATAGCGCGAAGGATTTGCCAAGCGAGACAAGCTCCGCTTTGGAAATCGCGGCGGTTCTGGTCCGTGGACCATTTGAGGATGTGCTTCTGTCGAAACATGCGGGGAAGTTCGCCAGCCTTCCAACAAAAGCGATCGTTGCCACGAGCAGCATCCGGCGCAAATATCAACTGCACTGGAAACGCCCTGATCTGATTGTTGTCGATCTTCGCGGCAATGTGCCGACACGTGTGAAAAAGCTCACCGATGGCGATTGGGATGCAGTGGTACTGGCGCGCGCCGGGATTGAGCGGCTCGGCCTGACTTCGCCGACCTTGTTTTCTGAAACTTTGCCGTTAGAGATTTTTCTGCCGGCTGGCGGACAAGGAATTATCGCGATTCAGATTCGAGAGAATGATGAAGAGGCGAGGACGATTGTCGTTGCTGTGAACGACAGCGACACAATGGCCTGCTTGCGAGCGGAACGCGCGTTCTTGCATTTGTTGAATGTTGATTGCAACGCACCGGTCGGAGTGTTGGCCAGGATCGACAATGGGTTATTGAAGATGCGCGCGCAATTTTTCGGGGAAGGATCGTCTGCGCCTCGCGAAGGCGAGGTGGAAGGTCAGAGCGATCGAGGCGAGCTTCTCGCCGCGCAACTTTTGGATCAACTACGAACATGAGCACGAGCACGAAAAACAAGGGAAAGGTTTATCTTGTGGGAGCTGGACCGGGCGATCTTGGGCTGGTGACTTTGAAGGCGAAGGAGCGCATCGAGCAGGCGGACACAATTGTTTACGATCATCTGGCGAATCCGGAGATGCTCGGTTGGGCGCGGGACGACGCCGAGATTGTTTATGCCGGCAAACGCGCCGGCGACCACTCGCTATCGCAAGATGAGATCAATGCGCTCTTGGTCGAAAAAGCGCGCGAAGGAAAACAAGTTGTCCGGTTAAAGGGCGGGGATCCTTTTGTCTTCGGCCGCGGTGCGGAAGAAGCAAAGGCGATTGCCGATGCTGGGATCGGATTTGAGATTGTGCCGGGAATTACTTCTGCGATCGCGGGGCCGGCATATGCCGGTATCCCGGTGACCCATAGAGGCGAGAATTCTCACGTTACATTTTTCACCGGCCACGAAGATCCTGCGAAAAGCGAGAGCGCAATCGATTTCGCCGCGCTGGCGAAACTCGGCGGCACGCAAGTAATGTTGATGGGCGTCGAACGACTGGAAGCGATTACCAGGAAAATGCGCGAACAAAATGTGCGCGCTGATTTGCCGGTGGCTTTGGTTCGCTGGGCGACCACGGGCCGCCAGGAAACGCTGGTCGGGACGCTTGAAAATATTGCCCAGCACGCTGCCGAAAATGGCTTTGAACCTCCGGCAGTCGCCGTATTCGGCGAGGTCGTGGCGCTGCGGAAGAGTTTGAATTGGTACGAGAAGCGTCCCCTTTTCGGAAAGCGGATCGTCGTAACGCGCACCCGAAAGCAGGCGGGAGCATTGAGCGCCAAATTGCGGGCTCTCGGCGCTGAGGTTTTGGAGCTGCCTACGATCCGGGTCGAACCGCCGAACGACTTGCGCGGTTTTGCCGAACTCGTTCGGGACACGCACATTTACGACTGGATAGTTTTCTCGAGCGTGAATGGAGTGGAATCGTTTTTTGATATCTTTTTTAAGCTTTACGACGATTCGCGGGAGATCGGGGCGGCGCGCATCGCGGCGATCGGCCCGGCCACAGCACAGCGGATTAAGGATTTCCATCTTCACGTTGATCTTCAGCCGGAGGAGTTTGTTGCCGACGCGGTTACTCGTGCTTTTCGAAAAGAAGGGAGTATCGAAAACCTGCGGATTCTGGTCGTCCGTCCGGAAAAGGCGCGAGATGTGCTGTCCCAGGAACTCTCGGCATTGGGAGCGATTGTGGACGAAGCCTTTGCTTATCGAACGGTTCCGGAGACGCGCGACCTGACCGGCGCGCGGCGCCGTCTATTGGAGGAAGGGGCCGATCTTATTACATTCACCAGCTCATCGACCGTGGAAAATTTTTTGGCCCTCAACCTGCCGTGGCCAAGTAAGATGCAGATCGCGAGCATTGGTCCAATCACGTCGAAGACGGCGCGCGATCGAGGTTTGAAAGTGGACGTCGAAGCGCGCCGGCACGACGTCGATGGATTGGTGCAGGCGATCCGAAATTTCTTCGTAGGAAAAGAAGCGAATGAGTAGCGCAATAAGGGCAGCGGACGATTTCGCGGCTGCCATGCAGCAACTGAGCGCCGAGGCGGAGAAAACGCTTCTTGTCGTAGAAGGGGCACACTCCGCTTCCGATAATGCCGCGCTTGCACAAGTAGCGCACGAAATTCGCACGTTGAACGGCCGGTTGCAGAATCTTGAACAAGCCCTAACGAACAAAATCGACAGTCTCGCATCCGCCTCTACCCAAACTCCAGATGGTCTCGTCTCGCAGTTGCAAAAAATGGACGAGCAATTGACCGCTATCTGTCGCAGTGAAAGCGTTAACCAAAAATTATTCGATACGCTGCATGCGGAGCTGCTCAATTATCGGGACAATTTCTTGCACGAGTCTCTTCAGAAACCATTCATTCACGATCTGGTGCTTCTCTTCGACGACCTCACTGCTCTCTCGGAGCAGTTGGGTACCGCGGCTGACGAACAGAAAAAGCGCGGTCATGTTACGCAATGGCGCGACAATCTAATGAACGCGATTCACTCACTTGTTGAAATCCTTCACCGTTTTGAGGTCAAAGAGATCGAGCCGAGAGAGTTCCTTGACCGTTCAGTTCACAGGGTGGTGAGCCACGAGCCGGCCGACTTTGCGGAAGACGATGGACGGATCGTGATGCGGGTAAGACGCGGCTTTCTTTGGCGTGGCAAGTTGATTCGCCCTGAAGAGGTTATAGCCAAGCGTTTCAGCTAAGCGAGAGTTCGGACAGCGCTCTTACTAAGCCGGTTTTAGATCCGGCTGAACGTGCGGGGCTACCCCGTGCGCGCTTGGAAGAATGCATGTGTATTTGCCACGGAATGCGGCACGAAAGCTGCACCTAAGCCGCTTGGGCATCGGCCCGAGATCGACATCGTTTTTCTCCCACTTATGAGTGCACGCAAAGCAATCGGAATAGACCTTGGAACAACTTTCTGTGCGGTGTCCCACATCGATAGCTACGGCAAACCGCAAATCATCCCCAATGCCGAGAATGAACGCATCACCCCTTCGGTCATCTTGTTTGATAGCAGCAACGTAATCGTCGGGACCCTGGCCCGGAACAACGCGGTCGCCGAAGCGGAGTTGATTGTCGATTTTGTAAAGCGCGAAATGGGCAAACCGAAGGACCAATTCAATCGCGAAATTAATGGGAAGATTTATTCGGCTGAGGAACTTTCCGCCCTCATCCTGAAGAAGTTGAAAGCCGATGCTGAAAAATATCTGAAGGAGCCTGTGACCGATGCCGTGATTACTGTTCCCGCATATTTTAACGATGCGGAACGAACGGCTACGATCACCGCCGGGCAACTGGCGGGGCTAAACGTGCTGCAATTGATCAATGAGCCGACCGCGGCAGCGCTGGCCTACGGGCTCGACAAATTGGACGAGAACCAAACCGTATTCGTGTTCGATCTTGGCGGTGGCACGTTTGACGTCACGATCATGAGGATCGAAGGCCACAAGGTCGACATTGTCGCCACCAATGGTGATCATCGCTTGGGCGGCAAGGATTGGGATGACGTGATTGTCAATCATGTGGCTGAAGAGTTCGACCGCGCGCATGGGGAAAATCCATTGCTCGACCTTCAAAGTTACCAGGACCTGCAATTGCGAGCCACAGCTGCAAAGATCCAGCTTTCGAGCCGGAAGAGCACAACCATCGTGCACCATCACAATGGGAAGAGCGTAAAGGTGGAATTGAGCAGGAAGGAATTCGAAAAGCTTACCCGGCATCTGGTCGAAAAATGCAAAACAATCTGCGAGATCGGCATGCAGGAAGCGAAATTGAATTGGGACAAGATCGATAAGGTTCTTATGGTGGGCGGGATGACCCGCATGCCGATGGTGCGGGAAATGGTCGCGCGTCTCTCGCCTGCGCCGCTGGTGGATGAAGTGAATCCGGACGAAGCGGTCGCCATGGGCGCAGCTATTCAGGCGACGCTCTCTTTGCTGAGCGAAGAGGAAACAACGGGGCTCAAAATCCTCGGCGAAAACACGCGCGAGCAATTCTCCTCGGCCGATGGCCGACTGATGCAGGTTAACGACATCACTTCGCACACCCTTGGTGTGGTGTTATGGGACGACAAACACTTGGAGGAATATGTATTCCCCATGATCAGAAAGCGCACCTCGATTCCAGCGGCGGCGAAGAACTCATTCGGCACCGCCACCGCGAATATGCCTCAGGCAACGGTAAGAGTGGTCGAGGGAGAAAGCACCCAGCCGGGGGAATGTACGCCGCTTGGAACTTGCCATATTAAACTTCCAGCCTTTCTGCCGAAAGGTTCTCCCGTGGACCTTACTTACCAATACAACGCAAACCAAGTGCTTCAGGTCTCCGTCGAGGCGTGCGGCAATCATGCTCATGTCTCCATCGAGCGCAATACCGGCCTGGCCCCTGAGGAAATGGGTAAGGCGGCTTCGAATCTGGGCGAGCTGAGCGTTCAGTAAAATGGCTAAATGCGACGCCAGTTTTCCCATTCCGCTGCCGGACGATCCCAAGAAGTGGGACGGCTGGAATAATTATAAGTCGCCGAATTATTACGAGCGACTCTGCCTCGATCCACAGGCCAATCCGAGCAATCAGCTGATCGAAGAACATTGCCGGGAACTTCTTCGTTGGTGGCAGAAAAAACTGCCGCTCAAAAACCAGCCAAGCAATCCGATTGCCCAAATGCTGCGGTCCGGGTTGGATGAATCTTCGCGTTACCTAACGGAAGCGCGGGTCGAACTGCTCGACCCCGAACGCCGGTGCAAATTAGACGAGCAACTTGTCGCGCAGCAACAGGAGGAGGCGATTGTCGAGTTTCAGAAGTACTTTGTTTTCGCTACCAGTCATGGCTTTCTTTCGCCTCAGGAAGAACAAAATTTGATCCATTTCGGCGCCGGGCGCGGTCTGAGTAGCCAGCAGATGAATTCGTTAATCGAGGAGGCGTTGAAGGAAAACGGCGTTCAGCGCGCGCAACCGGTGCTAGTCCCACAACCAGCGCCAGTTAAGAGTTCAAATGGCAAACAGCCGGCGAATCCGCAGGAAGAATTTCACAGGCTGCTGCGATTGAGCGGACTCGATAGCGACACAATGACAGACGATCAACGCGACGCTCTCATCAACATGGCGGAAAACTTGGGCGTCGAAGCGGGCGAAGCCGAGGATATGGTCGATGCATATCTGGAGGAAGCGGACGAAAAAGCCTTCTCGGCCGTGGGGGACGTTTCCGCGCGCGTGGAAGTCGTTGCCAGCGCGCCGCGTCCCGTAGTTGAAGAGAAGTTGCCCCCTAAAATTGAAATCAATCCCGATTTGGAGCGAACGCGGTACGCCAATTTTACCTGCTCTTTGGGTTTCGAGATGCTGTTCATTCCGTCGGGTGAATTTGCCATGGGTAGCGAAGATGCGGACGCTGCCCCTAACGAGCGTCCGGTCACTAAGATCGGCGTCAGTCATTACTATTTGTCGCGCTATTTGATCACGAATTCTGACTACGAAAAATTCGATCCCTCGCATGCGCAGAAACGAATGCCCGGTGCAGGGGAGCGTCATCCAGTGGTTCACGTTAGCAGTGCAGACGCGATGAAGTTCTGTCACTGGCTGAGTGCGCGCGAGCGCAGGAAATATCGCCTTCCTACCGAAGCCGAATGGGAGTACGCGGCCCGCGGGACGGACGGCCGCCGGTATCCCTGGGGGAACTACGATCGTCGCGGAGACCTGAGCAACTTCGCCGACAAGAATACCGTTTTTGCCTGGAGCGATCGGGAGCTCGACGACGGGTACGCCGAAACGTCGCCGGTGGGAGCATTTCCGATGGGCGCGAGTCCCTCTGGGATCGAAGACATGGCAGGGAATGTTTGGGAATGGTGTATCGATTATTACGCGCCGTATAACGGCGCACCGAGAGTGAATCCCCGGGGACCAGCCACCGGTGCCCGACGGGTCTATCGAGGCGGCAGCTGGAAATCACGCTTCAACAGCTTGCGAGCTACGGCACGCGGCTCGAATGCCCCCAATTATTCCTGTAATGATCTAGGGTTTCGAGTCGCTTGCGAATGCGAGTAGAAGATAGCGCGCTCGAGCCTAACTTCCTTGCGGGCCGCACGGCGGCAATACCGATAAGACAGCTACCCCTTCAGCCCTACAGCCGAAATGATAGCTGTGCTACGGGTTGAAACGGAACTTTGTGCGAACGCGCTTCGCGTTGGCCTTCGCCTTACGGCGGTGCTTCTGCGAAGGCGTCTCAAAGGCGCGCAAACGGCGGACCTCCTCGAGAATGCCCTCGGCATCGAGCTTATTCTTGAGCCGCTTTAACGCGCGATCTACTGGTTCACCTTTGCGGACAATCACTTCTGGCATCGATAATCACTCCTAGTCTATTGGATTCGGCGAGGCGGAGCCTACTCGGCGCGGACAGTCCGTCAAATGCAACCCGAAAATGATGTGTGGCCAGCGCCGGGGGGCCATCCCATTTGCTCATTCTCTGGACTTTGCGCCTCCATATCAAGGCGTCCGGTCAACTATTAAGATCTGGGCGTCAAGGGGTTAGCCGCCGTTGCCCCTTGAGTGACTTCCCGCCTTAACGTAGCTGCGCCACCGCCGCGGGCCCGCGTCCACCACAGAACGATGGGCGAGGCGATGAATATTGACGAGTACGTCCCGACGACGACGCCAATGATGATGGCAAGTGAGAAATCTCGGAGAACGGCCCCCCCGAAGAAGAAAAGGCAGAGGATCGGAATCAAGGTGACGGTGCTGGTGAGAATGGTGCGGCTCAATGTCTGGTTGATGCTCTCATTCATGATTTGCTCGACAGAGCCTTTGCGACCGCTGGCGAGGCCCTCGCGGATTCGGTCGTAAACGACGATGGTATCGTTAATGGAGTAACCGGCGATAGTCAGCACCGCGCCGACCATGGTGAGAGTCAATTCACGGCCTAGCAACGCGAAAACACCGACGGTAATGATGACGTCATGTAGCAGTGCAACAATGGCACCCACCGCGAAGGCCAGTTCGAAGCGAAGAGTAACGAAGATCAGGATGCCCAAGATACCGAGACCGAGGGCAATCAGCGAAGTTCGCGCGAGTTCCCCACCAACCAAAGCGCCGACCCGTTCCGAGCCTTCCACTTTAAACCCGACGTCGGGCATCGATTGGACAATTTGTTTTTCGACCTTATCGCTCGTTTTCAACGGCGTACGCACCGTGATGTAACTCTTGCCACCCTGCTGCGATTCCTGAATCGAGGCATCGGCAAAACCGATGTTCTGAAGGGCGGCGCGCACCTGGCCAATGTCGATCTTGGCTGGCGCGCTCAGTGTCACCAGATCGCCGCCCCTAAAATCGACGCCGAAATTCTTCTCGCCGCGGAGGTAGAAGGCGCCGGCGCCGGCCAGTATGAGTGCGAGTGAGCACATGCAGGCGAGAAACCCTTTGCCGAGGAAGTTGATGTTCTTGGAGGAAATGAGATGCAGCATCGACATTTTCTTGATCCGGCCAGTGTCTATGAACCAGCCCAGGAAGGCGCGTCCTGCGATAAGCGCTGTGAAAAGTGAAGCCAAAATGCCGAGGGTTAACGAAATGGCGAACCCTCTAACCGGCCCTGTTGCCATAAAGTACAAAATCGCGGCTGTAATCAGCGTCGTTACGTTGGCGTCAAAGATCGAGCTAAACGCCTTTTCGTAGGCAGCTTGTACAGCCGCTTTGAGCGACTTGCCGGCCGCCATCTCTTCCCGCAGTCGTTCGTAGATAAGGACACTGGCGTCGACCGCCAGACCAATGGTGAGAATAATACCCGCAATGCCGGGCAATGTGAGAACGACACCGCCAGGAACCAATCTAAATGCGCCCATCAACAAAATCAGATTGATCATGAGCACAACATCCGCGACCAAACCGGCGAACCGATAGTAAATCAGCACGCAGGTGAGTGTGATTGCGAGTCCGACCAACCCAGCGAGAATGCTGGCCCGAATCGAATCCAGACCCAGGGTAGGCGAAACGCTCCGCTCCTCCTCGATGCTTACCGGCGTTTGCAGCGGGTTCTCTAACACGCTCGCCAAACCTCGCGCTTCCTGCTCAGTGAATCTGCCCGTGATGACCGCATCGCCCCCGTAGATTGCCGTTTTGATTACCGGCGCGGATTGAATCACGCTATCAAGCACGATCGCGAAACGATGGTTCACGTTCGCCTCAGTAATCTGGCCGAATTTCTGGGCTCCATCGCTGTCGAACTTCATCTGCACCGTCCAACCATCCTGACCATAATAAGCATGCGAACTCGACACGCGCTCGCCGCCTAAATCGGATTTCTTTTTTACCAGTAATCTCTCTTCTTTCACTGGTTCATTCCTCTCCGCATGCGGCTTGTAAGTTTCGATTCGGAATTCGGGCGGAATCACTTCCTTCCCTTCATCGATTGTCTTCAATCGCTCGCCGTTGTCGGGAAAAACCAGCCGGAATTCGAGCTTGGCAACGCGCGAAAGTTGATCGCGTGCTTCCTGAATTTGCGCCGGATTCAACCCGGGAATTTGCACGAGGATACGATCGGTACCCACCGGACTGATAACGGGTTCGCCGCTGCCAAAATAGTCAACGCGTTTGCGGATGACTTCGACAGCCTGATCGAGCATCCCTTTGTTGACCTCTTTGTCGCCTCCTACCAGCCGGATGAGAAAAGAAGTGCCGCCTTTAATGTCGAGTCCGAGTCGAATTTTTTGGGCCGGTGGCCAGTTACCCCATATGCTGAAAATGACGAGCAACGTCACCAGCACGGCTGCCAGGATTCGTTTCTTTAAACCGTAGTCGGTAGCGAAATACCAGCCGAACAGCACCAGCATTGCCAAGCCGACAAAAAATGCGAAGCCGGCGGTCACTGGATTGGCGGAAGTTGATTGTGGGTTATAGGACGTCTCATCGCTTCATCTGATCTAAGTTTCGCTGGATTTCAGAACATTGGTGATGGCAGATTTTTCCATCTCGATTTTCACGTTATCGGCCACTTTGACCATAACGGTTGTCTCTTTGACGTTAGAGATCAGTCCGTGGATCCCGGCATTCGTCACTACCAGGTCGCCGGTCTTCAAATTCGAGATCAATCGCTTTTGTTCGTCCTGGCGTTTCTTTTGCGGCCGGATCATCACGACGTACATGATGATGAAAACAAAAACGAGCGGAACGAAAAAACCGAGGCCGCCGCCGGCTGGCGCGGAAGCGGGGGCCGCGGTCTGAGCTTGAGCGAGAAGTGTAATAAACATCGTGAAAGAATTGAAACCAGCGCTGCTCGTTTCCTAATGCGCGCCGACCGCTACAAAAAGCGGCAGTTCACAGAGCATAATCCCACGGCCTTTGCAAACGCATTAGTTCACATCACCGCGGAAACCGCTAACAACGAAAGAACACGAACAATTTCATTCTTGTCCAGTTTTCGAATCGAACTCGCCCCACAGGGGTTCCTCGAGTTGCAAAGTTGAATCATCTAACTCGGTGCGATTGGATTTCTCGTACCGGTCCGAAACCTCCGACCATCGGCGCAGACGCAGCGTGACTTGGTCCCCGGGACGCAAGCGCGCCGCCCGAGTCCAAACATTGCCGCGCATACTCCAGAGATACACCACGGCTTGCAGTTGTTCCGATTTCGCCACTGCCGGACTGGCGATGTCGATGAAATGCAGCGCTACGATGTGATCTCTGTAAGGCACCGTTCCCGGGCGCGGCGCTGGTGAAATACTGGCAACTGTCCCCGTGGCGACGACCTCCTCTCCCGGATTTGGAGTGAAAAAGCGGGAGACTCTCGGCTGGCCAAGTGTCAGATCGAGCAATTTCCAATTTCCAAACGAGAGTTCACGCGCCGCGAATTCCCAGATCACTAATTTCTTTCCAGCGAGACGATCGCGACCACGGGCGAGTTCGTTGCTCAGAATCTCGCGTGTAGCAAATGCGGCATCACTATTTCGAAGAATGCAATCGATAGGCCGGCCCAGCGCAAGACTTAGGTGCTCGGCAAATCCGGCCGATTCGCCCCAGCCCATCGCGTCGACTGAAAAAACGTTGGAAAAACTATCGCCGAGCAAAAGGACCTCGGCGTGCTGGTTTGGACGCCACAGGGCATTGCCAACGAGCACTTGGCGGATCAAGATTTTCTCCTCGGGATAAACGCTTTGGCCCGGCGACAGTTTCAACATTGCGGCGACGTCGCCTCGACTAACAATTTCCTTCTCGACAACGACTGGCGCTCGTTCGGGCGCGGAGGGGAGCTTGAGAAAACCGGCAAGGTCTTGCGCGATAAATTCCATTGTCTCGGGACGCCAGTGCGTGTCGCTCTCCAGGTAAAGCGGTTCTCCTCCAAGAATCTTGCGTTTAATCATGAGCGGGGTCGGATCGAACAACCGAATACCTGCTTTAGTAAGGCGAGCCTTGAAATCCAAAAACGAGGAATTGGGTAACGCCTGATCGCGCGGCGCCATTAAAGAAAACTTTTCGCCTTCAATGCTCGGCTTTACCGGGATTGGGATTATCACGAGATCGATTCCGCGGATTGCGAGTTGCTTCTGGAAATCGATGATCGCTTTGATCGGATCAGGCTGAGTACCGCCAATCTGCGCACGCCGCTTCATGCGAAAAGAATCTAGAAACGGCGGACCGGTCACATGATCGACATCGGCCCGGTAGAATAGCCAGTGGTCGCGGCCAGGGTAAACTTGCTCGTTTCCGTCGCGCAGAAATGCCGTGAGAACGAATTGCGCCCGCGGCAGCAGCCACTGCGAAACAACTGAGTCGTTTTCCAGCGTGCGCTCCGCCTGTTTCAGTTCTGCCGGGCGGGGAAGCACATTCCAAAGGTCGCGTGTTCCGCGCACCGTGTGAATTCTCGACCATGCAGGCAGTGATTCGAAAACGAGAAACATCGGGAGGCGGCTGCTCCCCCCGGTTGCGCGAAGCTCGGCGACGAATTGAATCGCTGGAACAGTTGCGATCGTTAGCAGAAAAAGAACAATCAGCAGCCACCGAGTCCCGTCCGCGAACTCCGTATTTTTCAGGGCCAGCTCAGCCTCTTCTTCCCGCGAAATCTTGCGATGCATTTCGGGTGTCGGCTCGCCGTAGCTGGGCAAAGAATGCTTGGGGGGAAGCGGTTCCTCGCTGCCTACAGGTGGAATTGGCGGAGATTCGGACATTCTAGAAAATGAAATAGATAAACGGATTGTATTCCTGTGTGGCCAGAATGATGAGCGCGAGCCAGCCGAGCGCGAAACAAGCGGCGGTCTTGGGCCATGTTATTTTTTGCGTCCAATCCCAGGTTTGCGTTCCGGCCCACACCACAGCCGCCGCGATGGCGATCGAAAGCAGGTAGTATGGCTTGTGAATGACGCCGCCGATCAAGGATGCGGACGGGAACGGATGCCTCAAACCGAACATGGCCCCGAGATATTCGATCGCTCGTCGCAAACTAGCTGCGCGGAAGAAAACCCAGCCAAGGAGCACGATTACAAACGTTAGGCCGATACGCAGCGGCTTCGGAAGCCTCTGATAAAAGCTTGTCCGGCCCTGGCTGCGCTCGAAGGCGAGCATTCCGCCGTGGATGCCGCCCCAAATTACAAAATTCCAGGACGCGCCGTGCCAGAGGCCTCCCAGCAACATTGTAATGATGAGGTTTGCATAAGTGCGCGTAATGCCGTGCCGATTTCCCCCCAGCGGAATGTAAAGATATTCGCGCAGCCAGGTTGAGAGCGAGATGTGCCAGCGACGCCAGAAATCAGTAATCGATTCCGCCAAATAAGGCGCATCGAAGTTCTTGGCGAAGACGAACCCGAACATCAAACCGAGGCCGATCGCCATGTCGGAGTAACCGCTAAAGTCGAAGTAGATTTGAAAAGCGTAGGCCACCGAGCCGAACCAGGCGTCAAGCGTTCCGATTGTGCCCGCGTCGAAGACAGTGTCGGCGATCTTGCCACTCGGATTCGCCAGCAGGATTTTTTTGGCCAGGCCGAGCAAGAAGAAGGCGACCCCGCGCGCGAACTTGTCCGAAGTTAACCGGCGATTTTTCAGTTGATCGGCCAGGAACGAGAACTTCAGGATGGGCCCCGCCACCAAGTGAGGGAACATCGACACGAAACAGGAGAAATCGATGAAGTTCGCCATCGCGTGGGCTTTTCCGCGATAGACATCGATCGTGTAACTCAGCGCTTGAAATGTGTAGAAGCTGATCCCGAGCGGCAGCACGACCCGAAAGAATGTGTCCCATTGCAGATGCGCGAGTCCAAGGCTCTCGACGAGCGTGTTGTAGCTGTCGATGCCGAAGTTGAAGTATTTGAAGAAGCCGAGGACGACGAGGTTGGAAACGACGGAAGTAGTAATTGCCATACGCCGGGTGCGCGTTTTTCTGTGTGCTGGATTAACGATTTCCACCGGCCGGTGCCAGAAACGCCAAGCCCGCCAGGAATTGTGCGCGATAACGAGGCTCATGATCCAGTCGATGAAAGTCGTGGCGAACATGAGTCCCATGAATCGCGGCTCGGCCCATCCGTAAAAAATGTATCCGGTAACGATCAGCCAAAAATTCCGCCAGCGTTGCGGCGCTTTGAAAAGCGCGTAATAACCGAGCAGTGCAAAAGGCAGAAAATAATAAATGAAAAGGTGTGAACTAAAGACCACGCCGATATTTGGTGCTTTTTTCCGCGAGACGGCTATAGAAAAAACGCGAAAACGACCGGCGCTTGCCCGTCTTCACACTGCCGACTTCACTTGAACCCAAGATTTCTTTGCGTCTCGATTATTATTTGCCTGTTTGCTGCCCCGAGAGTTTTTGCGGCTGAAGAGGCTATTTCTCTATCCGAAGCGCAGGAAAAGTTCCGCGCCGAACTTGCTGCAAAATCGCTCGCCGCCGAGAAGGAAAATGCCGGCGCCATAGCGGGCGCCGATGGATGGTTGTTCCTTTCCAGCGACATTCGTTTTCTCTCCATCGGTCGATTTTGGGGGGAGGAAGCGGCCAAAATTAGCCGGGCTCGCAAAATGGAAGCGGCCGATCCCATTCCGGCCATTGTGGATTTTCACGAGCAGCTAAAGCAACGCGGCATCGAACTGGTCGTCTTATCGGTTCCGTCGAAGGCAGCGGTCTATCCCGAAACACTCGTCTCCGATGTCGATCTAAAAGGACAGAATCCGGCGCCGTTCCTTGAGCGCTTTTATCGCGAGCTTGGTGGCCGGGGTATCGACGTTGTCGATCTCACATCGGTTTTTTTGCAAAATCGCGGAAACGAACATGGCCCAGTTTTTTGCAAGACTGATTCTCATTGGTCCGGACTCGGTTGCGTCTTGGCCGCTCAGGCAATTGCGACGAGACTTCGGGCGAAATTCGCCAGTCAACCCAGCAAAAATTATGCTGCGGAATGGAAGGACGCCGAGATCAAGGGCGATCTTGTCGAGCTCCTCGGGCACAACGCAAAAAAGCCGGGTCCTGAAACGGTGGCTGTCAGAATGGTGAGCGAGAAAGAATCCGGCGCGCCGGTGAATCCGGATCCGAACAGTCCCTTGTTGATTATGGGCGACAGTCACACACTTGTTTACCACGATTTTCACGCTGAGAGGGCTGGCCTGGTCGATCAACTGGCGAATGAGCTCGGCTTCGCCCCTGATCTGATCGGTACGCGTGGTTCGGGTGCAACAGCCGTTCGTATCAGCCTTTATCGACGCAGCCACAAAGACACTGAATATCTTTCAAAGAAAAAAGTGATCGTCTGGTGTTTTGCGGCTCGCGAGTTTACTGAGTCGGATCAGGGCTGGGAAAAAATCCCGGTCGCGCAGTAATGGGAATAAAGATCGTTAGACTTTTTTCGAACTGGCTGGCGATTGCAACAATCGCTTCCAGCGCCGCATCCCATTCTTTTGCGGCAACGACCCCGCCAACACAGGATCCTCAGCGCAACCTTACGGTTTTGATCCTGGGCGATTCGCTCGCCTTGTGCGGTTTTGGCAAACGCCTCGACGAAAGATTTCGCGAAGATCCCCGGGTTAAAGCAACGTTCACTTACATTACGTGCGCCACGCAACCGCTCAGCTGGCTAAAAGAAAAACCGTACACGACCGTGCAAACTCATTGCGGTTTTTGGAGCATCGAATCAACTCCCGGCTCCAGCGCGATCAAAGACTCGCCGGACGTGTATGGAATGACGCGTGGGCACAAACCAAAATCACATCCCGTTCCGAAATTGGAGGATCTCATGACCAAGGTCCAACCGGACATCTTAATCATGCAAACGGGCGGCAATCTCTTCGGTCTTTTCTCCGGACGCGAAAAGGTCAAATCAGGCCATGATGCTGCCACGTTGAGAAAATACTTAGTTCCTTTCGTCGAAAAGGCGATAGCGCCGCCGTCGAAGCTGCGAAAGATCTATTGGGTTGCGCCACCTACATCGGGGCGAGTCTCCAATGAGATCCAGGACTTTGTCTTTGAGCAAACCCGCCAGGACATTGGCGGAATCGTCAACGTGATCGATAGCCGCCGGCTCGTTTCATATCCCTACAAGCACATGGAGCCCGACAAAGAGCATTTTATTGGCGAAGATATGAACACGTGGGCGGAAAACGTGTATGGGACGATCGACCGGGACCTTTCGGCTCAACCATGGGCAAATCTAAAACCGTTGAGCGGTTCGCTGGCGAGTGCCGCGAGCGCAACGCCAATGCCGTTGGCATCGCCATCCGTCATACCACGCGCGGTGGCGGTCGAGCCTGCAAAAGGTGGCACGTTGGTAGTCAACGCACGCCTCGCTTTTAAATCAAAGCCGATACATCGAAGGGAGTTGCTCCCGTATCACGAATTCCTAGTCGGCCTTATTTATGATGTGAAGGAAGTGATCGCAGGCGAGTATGAGGATAAGCAAATCCTCGTGATGCATCCTGCCTACATTGGCCTGCATAAACAATCGCTCTTTCGATATCACGTTGGCAGGAGCTACAAGCTTGAGCTGCGCGAACTCGAGGGCTCTATTTGGAATACCGTGAAATCCAAAGACGATTCGGGGAGGATCGACTTACAACCTTACATACGATTCGAGGATGAGGCGCGATATCCTGATAATGCGCGTTGAAAAGGATTGGTCTCCAATGATCCGCTCAATTTCATTACCGCTGATGTTTTTGGTCCTGATCGGTTCTGTCGTTCTGGCGGCGGCGGTAAAGAAAACAACTACGCCAGCTCCCACGCCGAGAGTTCTGATGATCGGTGACTCGCTATCAGTGGCCAGTTTTGGCGAAGTCTTGCAGCACCATCTCGAAGGAAGATATGGACGGGGGAACGTCGCTTTCTTTGCGTCTTGTGGATCCTCGCCGGAGAACTGGTTGAGAGACGAGTCCGTCTTTTACACGAAATGCGGCTATCGCGAGCGCACTCCGACTACGGATGTCTACAGCGACTTTCATAATGGCAAGCCACCGCCACCAACGCGCACGCCGAAGATCGAATCACTGATAGAGAAGTATAAGCCAGCGATCGTGGTTGTTCAGCTGGGGACCAACTGGATGGACCGATCATTGTCCGACGATAAAATTCGCTCCATTCTCGATCGCTTCATGACCGCAGCGCATCGAGGTGGCAAACGCAGGGTCCTGTGGATTACGCCACCGGATTCTTCGCGTTTTTCGAAAGTCCAGTCGCGGATTTACAAGTTGATCGTGCAAGCCAAACCGTCTGGCGATTACATCATCAATTCGCGCCGAATCACCGATTACCTGGCAGGAAAAACCGGCGGCGACGGAGTTCATTACAATCGCGATTCGGGGGAAGCATGGGCCAGAAAAGTGATCGATCAATACGACGAAATGTTTCCGAAAGCTCGAAAAGTGGCCGCGGCAGAATAGCTAAATGGGACGTTGCAAGCGTCCCGTGTTTCTTCGGAGAACTGTCAGCTTCCTACAGAGGTGCAAGATCGACCTCGCGCGTCTTATAGTTCGAAACAAAACGCTTCCGGAATTCATCGAAACCTCCGTTTTCGATCAACTCCCGGGCCTTGCGCATTAGATCGAGATAGAAATGCAAGTTATGCAGCGTAATCAGACGCAGGCCGAGAATCTCCTCCGCCTTGATCAAGTGTCGGATGTAACCGCGCGCAAACTCACGACAGGAATAGCACGCGCAATTTTCTTCAATGGGATCCTTATCGCGCGCAAACTCCGCGTTCTTTAGATTCAGCGTGCCTGTCGCTGTAAATGCGGTGCCATTGCGGGCGAGCCGTGTCGGCAAAACGCAATCAAACATGTCGATCCCCCGCGCGATCATTTCCAACAACTGGGGCGGCGTGCCGAGTCCCATCGCATAGCGTGGCTTATCTTCTGGCAAGAACGGTGCGCTCGACTCAACCGCGCGCATCATCTCCTCCTGCGGCTCGCCCACGCTTACGCCGCCGACGGCGTACCCATCGAAATCAACATCGACAATCGCTTGCGCCGATTCCTTGCGGAGATCATCAAACGTCGCGCCCTGGACGATGCCGAAGAGGAACTGGCTGGATGTAGTGGCGGTCGTGCCGGCCGCAATCTTCGAATCTTCGGGCGACACGCTCGCCACTACAGCGCGCTTGCAGCGCGCAGCCCACCGCGCGGTCATCTCCGCACTCCGCGCAGCATAATCTCGTTCGCACGGATAGGGCGGGCATTCATCAAGAACCATCGCGATATCGCTCCCAAGAGTCGCTTGAATTTCCATCGCGATCTCCGGCGAAATAAACGCTGCTGCACCGTCGACGTGGTTTTGGAAGTGCACGCCTTCCTCCGTGATTTTGCGCAATTTCGCCAGCGAGAAAATCTGGTAACCGCCGCTATCGGTCAAAATAGGACCATCCCAGTTCATGAACCTGTGGAGTCCGCCAAAGTGTTTGATGACTTCGAGTCCAGGCCTAACGAAAAGGTGGTAGGTATTCCCGAGAATGATCTGCGCCTTGAGCTCATGCAGCTCACGAGGCGTCACGCCTTTAACGGTTCCTTGCGTCCCCACCGGCATAAACGCCGGCGTTTCGATCGAGCCGTGGCCCGTCGTCAGCCTCCCGCGCCGCGCTTTGGATTGTCCATCGCGTGCCAGGAGTTCGAATGATTTTTGCATTCCAACGGGAGGTTCCTCGACTCCAGCCTGAATGACAAATGCGGGGGCAAAAAATTCTTTGCGAGACGGCAATTGTCTTCTATATTCGCGGCTCACCGCAACAGGCGCGTGACAGTTTATACGCGGCCTGGGCGGGTTTTTTTGTCGCCCGGAATAACCCATTCGCGTGGCGGTTTGTTAGAGAAAATGCCTACTATTAATCAGCTTATTCGAAAAGGACGCCGGAAGGTGTCGGTGAAATCGAAGTCACCTGCGCTGACCAATTGTCCGCAACGGCGCGGCGTGTGCGTGCAGGTGATGACGCGCACCCCGAAGAAGCCGAACTCCGCCCTGCGCAAAGTGGCCAAGGTGCGCTTGACGAATGGCCAGGAAGTGATTGCCTACATTCCCGGCGAAGGCCACAATCTGCAGGAACACTCGATCGTGCTCGTGCGCGGCGGACGGGTTAAGGATTTGCCGGGCGTGCGATACCATATTGTGCGCGGAACGCTCGACTCGTTAGGCGTCGATGGGCGCCGGCGCAGCCGCTCCAAATACGGAGCCAAGCGCCCGAAAGCTGGCGCAGCCGGGGGTAAGGCAGGGGGCAAAGAAGAGAAGAAATAATTTTGGATAGAAAGATCGAAAATGTCACGGCGGCGGAAAGTTTACAAAAAAGAGGAGCGCGTCGATTCCCGTTACGGGAGTCCGGCAGTCGCCCGCCTTATTTCCACCGTGATGAAGCGCGGCAAGAAATCGCTCGCGGAACGGATTGTTTACACCGCGATTGATAAATCGCGCGAAGGGTCCGACGCGGTCGATCCGCTGGAAGTTGTAAACAAAGCGGTCGAGAACGTTCGCCCGCGGTTGGAAGTGAAATCGCGCCGCGTCGGTGGCGCGACCTATCAGGTGCCGATGGAAGTGACTCCGGCCCGCCAGATTTCGCTCGCGATGCGTTGGATCGTGCAATACGCCGACAATCGCAAAGGAATGCCGATGGCAGAAGCGCTGGCGCAGGAAATTAAGGACGCCGCGGCCGGCCAGGGTAACGCGATCAAGAAACGCGAAGACACTCACAAGATGGCGCAGGCCAATCGCGCATTTGCGCATTTCCGCTGGTAAAGATTTATGGCAACCGCGACCATGGAAAAGAAAGCAGCTTCGTCGAAGAATCCAAATTCGCCGGATCGCAAATTTCCGCTCGAGCGGACGCGCAATATCGGAATTGCTGCGCACATCGATGCCGGCAAAACGACGATCACTGAGCGCGTTCTGTTTTACACCGGCATGATCCATAAGATGGGCGAGGTGCACGAGGGCACCACCGTGACCGATTGGATGGAGCAGGAGCGGGAGCGCGGAATTACGATTACTTCCGCTGCGACGACTTGCGCCTGGGCGCAGAAAAAAGAGGAAGGCGTCTACAAGGTTTTTGAAGGCACTAAGATGCGCATCAACATCATCGACACGCCGGGCCACGTGGATTTCACGGCCGAGGTGGAGCGTTCGTTGCGGGTGCTCGACGGCGCGATCGCAGTGTTCGACGGTGTTGCCGGAGTGCAGCCGCAGTCGGAAACGGTCTGGCGCCAGGCGACGAAATACAACGTACCGCGGCTCGCGTTTATCAATAAGATGGATCGCGTCGGTGCCGACTTCGCAATGTCCGTCCAGAGCATTCACACAAAACTGGGTGCGAACGCATGGCCGGTTCTGCTGCCGCTCGGCAAGGAAGACACGCTCAAGGGGCAACTCGACGTCATTAATAAGAAGGCGATTATTTACTCGGACAGCGACCAGAAGGGATCGACCTACGAGGTTACGGATATCCCCGAGGAACATGTCGCTGCTGTTAGCAAGGCCTACAACGATTTGGTCGAACAAATTTCCAATCTCGACGATGAGGTTGCTCACATTGTTCTCGAAGAGAAACCGGTGACGCCGGAAATACTGAAAGCCGGCATCCGCCGCCAGACAATCGCGAATAAATTTGTCCCGGTTATAGGCGGTTCGGCGTTGAAGAATATCGGCGTGCAGTACCTGGTCGATGCAGTCGTCGATTATCTGCCGAGCCCTCTCGATATTCCGCCAGCAAAAGGAATGGAGCCGGACACGCACGAGCCGATGGAGGCTGCCACGGATGACAGCGGCGTTTTCTGTTCGCTCGCTTTCAAATTGTGGAGCGATCCTTTCGTCGGGAAGCTCGTTTTCTTCCGCGTTTATTCCGGCAAGCTTTCGAAAGGCGACACAGTTTACAATCCGCGCACGAACAAACGCGAGCGCATCTCGCGCCTAATTCAGATTCAAGCAGACAAGCGGGAAGACATCGAAACCTGTTACTCGGGTGACATCGCTGCGATCGTCGGAATCAAGAACATCACGACAGGCGACACGTTGTGCGACGAAGAGCATCCGATCTTGCTTGAGCCGCCGACTTTCCCCGATCCGGTTATTTCAATGGCGATTGAGCCAAAGACGAAATTGGACCAGGAAAAAATGGGTGTCGCGCTACAGCGTCTCGCTGAAGAGGATCCGACCTTCCGCGTTTTCACGCACGAGGATACGGGCCAGACGATCATCGCCGGAATGGGCGAACTGCATCTCGAAATTATTCGCGACCGAATGTTCCGCGAATTCAAAGTGGATGCCAATGCGGGCAAACCGCAGATCGCTTATCGGGAAACAATTACGACCAACGCGCACGGCGTCGGCAAGTTGATCAAGCAATCGGGTGGTCGCGGCCAGTACGGGCACGTCGAAGTCGATGTGCGTCCTGGCGCTCGCAGCACGGGTTTGATCGTCGAAAATAAAATCGTCGGTGGCGCGATCCCACGCGAATACATCCCGGCTGTCAAGAAGGGCATCGAAGAAGCGGTGCTTAACGGCGTGCTTGGCGGTTATCCCGTTGTCGATGTTGAGGTCGATATTGTTTACGGAAGTTTCCACGAAGTCGATTCGAACGAACTCGCATTCAAACTCGCGGCGATCTTCGCGATGAAAGACGGATTTAAGCAGGGCAAACCGATCCTGCTCGAGCCAATCATGAAGGTGGAAAATATCACCCCGGACGATTACCAGGGCGACATCTGCGGCGATCTAAGCCGTCGCCGTGGAAGTATCGGCAGCATTGAGACGCGCGGCCACCTTGCCATCATTCATGCCGAAGTTCCGCTGGCCGAACTGTTCGGTTACGCGACGGCGATACGTTCGCTTTCGAAAGGCCGCTCGAGTTACTCGATGGAACCCTCCCATTTTCAGCAAGTGCCGGCGAATTTAGTGTCGGCGATCTTAGATCAGAAGGAGAAAAAATGACCGATAGCCAGCGCATTCGCATTCGGTTAAAAGCCTTCGATCATCGAATGCTCGATCAATCTGCGGTGGAGATCGTCGAGACGGCGAAACGGACAGGTGCTCGCGTGGCCGGCCCGATTCCGTTGCCGACACTGATCGAGAAATTCACGGTGAATCGTTCGCCGCACGTCGATAAGAAATCGATGGAGCAATTTGAAATTCGCACGCACAAACGGCTGCTCGACATTATTGAGCCGACGGCGAAAACGGTGGACGAACTAAAAAAACTGAACCTGCCCGCGGGCGTGGATATTACGATCAAGATTTAAGCGAAGGAGACTCAGAACGACTTGCAAGCCCACTATTATGAGCATCGGGTTACTAGGACAAAAAATCGGCATGACCAGCGTTTACGACGCCAACGGTCGCATGCGTCCCGTAACCGTGATCGCGGCGGGTGATAATGTCTTGTTGCGGCGGGTAACGTCGGAGAACGATGGTTACTCGGCTGTGCAAGTAGGCTTCGGTTCGCAAAAAGAATCGCGCGTGACACAACAGCTCCTCGGCATATTCAAAAAAGCCGGCGTCGAGCCAAAGAGATTCGTGCGCGAGTTTCGTCTCGAAGCCGATTCGCCCGAGGGCGAGATCAATTTGAGCATCGGGCAATTTCAGCCGGGCGATTATGTCGATGTTATCGGCCGATCGAAGGGCAAGGGGTTTCAGGGTGTCATGAAGAAACACAATTTCGACGGTCAGGGCGCGTCCCACGGTTCGAAGACGCATCGTCGAAACGGCGCAATCGGAAATCGATCCACGCCGGGCCGGATTTGGAAAAACATGGGCATGCCAGGTCATATGGGCGACGAGCGCGTGACCGTACAGAACCTTCAGGTGATGCAGGTTCGCGAAACAGAGAAAGTGATTTTGATTAGCGGCGCCGTGCCGGGACCGAATGGCAGCTACGTCGTCATTCGTCCGGCCATTAAGAATCCTGCGGCGCAGATTGCCAAGCACCCGGAGCAAGTAAAGAAGGGGCAGGCCCCAAAGAGGCCTGAGGCCGCCAAGAAACCGGAGGCTGCCGCAAAACCTGCGCCTGCCAAGCCAGCGGAAGGCGACAAGAAATGAGTGCGAAAGTTTTGACCAAGGCCGCGGCAAAGGAAGCCAAAATAGATCTCATCGAAGACGGTCGCGGCAGCCAAGCCATCCACGACACAGTCGTGGCGATGCGAGCGGCGCGGCGTTCCGGATCGGCCAATTCGAAAACAAAAGCGCAGGTGGACTTGTCCGGCGCGAAACCATGGCGGCAAAAAGGAACTGGTCGCGCGCGAGCCGGTTACAAGTCGTCGGTGATCTGGCGTGGCGGCGGCGTCGTTTTCGGTCCGAAGCCACGCGATTATTCCAAGAAAGTTTCGAAATCGGTGCGCCGCCTGGCGTTTCAAAAAGCGTTGAGCGAGCGGATCAAGGCCGGCGATGTTTTGACAGTCGACAAGTTTGTCGTTTCGGAACTGAAAACGAAATCCTTTGTCGATCTTCTCCGCAAACAGACGGACGCGAAGAGGGTGCTGGTTGTTTCCGATTCTTTCGACGAGAACACTTCCAAGTCGGCCCGGAACGTCAAGCCGGTGGCGCTGGCGACGGCATCCGATGTGAACACCGAGCAATTGCTTCGGTATGAGAAAATTTTAGTGACCCAAAAGGCGCTCGAGAAACTGGCGGAGAGGACGAAATGACCGAGCACGATATTATCCAGACCGCGTCGTTGACGGAAAAATCGACGCTGATGAGCGAAAAACATAACAAATACGTTTTTCGTGTTAATCCGCGCGCGAACAAGATCCAGATTAAGCACGCAGTTGAGCGTTTGTTCCAGAAGAAGGTAATCGCCGTGAATACCTGCAATTACATCGGCAAAGAGAAACGCGTCCGCGGCCCGCTTGGACGGCGCGCACACTGGAAAAAAGCAATCGTGACGTTGAAGGAAGGCGAGAAGATCGACCTCGTATAACCGGGCGTTAATATGGCACTCAAGAGTTTCCGACCACTTACACCGCCTCAGCGGTTCAAGTCACTTCCCTCGTTCGACGAGATTACGAAGTGGACGCCGCACAAGAGTCTTGTCGAGCCGAAGAAAAGGACCGGCGGCCGGAACAATCGTGGCCGTATGACGGCACGGCACATCGGCGGCGGTCACAAACAAAAATATCGCAAGGTTGATTTCAAACGAGGCAAGCACGGGGTTTCTGCGGAAGTGCTCGGAATTGAGTACGATCCCAATCGCTCGGCGCGTATCGCTCTTATTAAGTACACCGATGGCGAAGTGAACTACATCCTGGCGCCGGACGGGCTGCGGGTAGGATCGACAGTCGTTGCCGGAGAGGCGGCAGCGCCGGACGTGGGTAATGCGCTTCCGCTGCGCGCGATTCCGTTGGGCGCGAATATTCACAATATCGAATTGGCGCCGGGCCGGGGCGGTCAGGTGGCGCGCAGCGCCGGACAGCAAGCTACGTTAACCAATCTCGAAGGCGGTTACGCGCTGGTGAAATTGCCCTCGGGCGAAATTCGCCGGATCCACGAGAACTGCTTTGCGACCATCGGTCAGGTCGGAAACATCGATCACATGAATGTGTCCAGCGGCAAGGCTGGGCGGACTCGCTGGCAGGGACGGCGCTCGCACGTGCGCGGCATGGCGATGAACCCGGTCGATCACCCGATGGGCGGCGGTCAGGGCAAATCGAAGGGCGGCGGCGGCCGGCATCATCCAGTCAGTCCGTGGGGGCAGCTGGCCAAAGGATTTAAGACACGCAGCAAGCACAAGCCGAGTGACCGGTTTATTTTGGAACGCAGGAAATCGAAGAAGAAAAGTTGATTTTTATGGCTAGATCGTTAAAGAAAGGACCCTTCGTTGAGTCGCATCTTCTTGAGAAGATCGATAAAATGAACGCCTCGAGCGCCAAAAAACCGATCAAGACCTGGTCGCGGCGCTCACTGGTGACACCGGATTTTGTCGGGCACACGTTTTTGGTTCACAACGGAAAGAATTTTCAGTCGGTGTTTGTGACTGAGAACATGGTGGGCCACAAGCTTGGTGAGTTTTCGCCTACGCGAATCTTTAAGAAGCACGGCTCGCACACGGCGAAGGTCACGAAGTGATGTGAATTTTCGATTTTCGATTTTCGATTTTCGATTGCTTGAAAGAGCAATTGGTCGGGGATCGGCGATCGCGTTGGTAGGCTGCATAACGCTAGCTCGAGGGCTGGCGGCAGAGGGAGATAGTTCTTTGTCAGAATCCAAGATTGAAAACGCGGAACACGCGGTGACGGTGACAGCTTTGCTGGGGCAGAATGAAGAGCTCCGGCGGCAATTGTCCATTGCCCAGGAATCGGTGCGGACGTTGACCGGCAGCCTGGCTGAATCGAATGCGGAGGCGGAATTATTTCGCCGCAAGTATGCCGATTTGGAATTGAGAATGGAAGCGCTGGGGCTGGCGTCGGCGAGCAAGGATCGCGCGAAGGTCGAACAGCGGCTGTTAGCGGCGGTGAGCGATTTGCGTCTGGCCGAGAAGGAACGCGACGAATATCGCGACCAGATGCTGCGGTTGAACGAAGCGCTGTTGCGATACTTGAAGACGTCGCAGGGGGGCAACGCTCAAGCGCGGATGGATGTGGAAACGGAGTTACGCAACACGAACAAGCTTGCGACCGGACCGGCGACGGCGAATTTAGCTGAGCCCAGCTTGATGGATGGAAGCGTGATCAGCGTAAAAGAAGAGTGGTCGTTTGTGGTCGGCAACCTGGGCGACAAACAGGGGGTAAAGATTGGGATGCCGATGCGAGTGATGCGCGGGGATCGAAAGATCGCAACGCTGCGTGTGGTCGATGTGCGACAGAAAATTTGTGGTGCGGTGATTCAGGAAATGGATTCTGAAAAAGAAAAAATAAGAGTGGGCGACCGCCTCCAGGTGGATGCCCACGCGAACGTGAGTTTAAAATAAATGGAAGTTAGATCGATATACAGGTATGCGCGGATTTCGCCATTCAAGGTGCGCGAAGTGACGCGTGAGATCCAGGGTCTGCCGGTTTCGGCAGCACTAGATCTTCTTGCTTTTACTCCGAAAAAGGCGGCGTTTCTCATTGGTAAAACGCTAAAGAGCGCGGTCGCCAACGCTGAGAACAACGCGAACCTGAAGGCCGACGGCCTGGTGGTAAAGGAAGCCGTTGTCGGCGAGGGGCCAACGATCAAACGAATCATGGCCCGGGCGCGAGGAAGCGCGAGCGGAATTTTGAAACGCACCAGTCACATCCGCATCGTACTGACGGACGAAATTCAAATTGAGACACGAGAGACTCGCAAAGCCAAACGTAAAGCGGACGAGAAGGCCGCCAGGAAAGAGGGCGAGACGACTGAAGGGTCGACAACCCTGTCCGCAAAGAAGCGGAAGAAGGCCGCGAAGAAAACGAAGAAATAATTTATGGGACAAAAAGTTAACCCAATTGGATTTCGCCTTGGTGTAAACCGGGACTGGCGCTCGCGTTGGTACGCGTCGCCCCAGGAGCTGCCTGCCTTTCTGCATAGCGATCTCAAGATACGTGGCTACGTGAAGAAGAAGCTGCAGTTCGCCGCCGTATCGAAGATCGTGATCGAACGCGCATGGAACAGCATCCGTGTTACCATTTTCACCGCGCGTCCCGGCATCGTGATCGGGCGCAAAGGTGCCGAAATTGAGAAAATGACGGAAGAGATTTCGAAGATGGCGGCGGGTAAACAAATCAAGATCGACATCCAAGAGATCAAGACACCGGAGCTTGATGCCCAGTTGATCGCGGAGAACGTCTCCTTGCAAATCGAACGCAGGATTGCGTATCGCCGGGCCATGAAAAAGGCTGTGCAAACGGCCATGGATTTCGGCGCACAGGGCATTCGTTTGCGTTGTTCGGGGCGGCTTAATGGCGCGGAAATTTCGCGCTCGGAGTGGTATCGCGAAGGGAAGGTTCCGCTGCACACCTTGCGCACCCCAATTGATTACGGCTTCGCAGAAGCCAACACCGTTTATGGCAAAATCGGAGTGAAGTGCTGGATTTGTAAGAAGGAGGAAGCGCCAGCAGAACCGACGATGCCTGCGGCACTGCCACCGCCACCGGAGCCAGTCCAAGTTTAAGGGAAGAATTGATTTATGCCGTTGATGCCCAAACGCGTGAAGTATCGGAAGTCCCAGCGGGGAAGCCGCAAGGGGACTGCCTCGCGCAATCTCAGAATCGATTTTGGCGAGTTCGGTTTGCAAACGCTGGAACGCGCCTGGATCACGAATACGCAACTAGAAGCGGCGCGTGTTGCTCTTACCCGCAACATGAAGCGAAAAGGCAAGTTGTGGATCCGCATTTTCCCGGATAAATCGGTCACGTCCCGTCCGCCAGAAACGCGAATGGGTAAGGGTAAAGGCCAGCCGGAATTTTGGGTCGCGACCGTAAAACCTGGCAATATCCTGTTTGAACTGGACGGTGTCCCGGAATCGGTCGCGCGAGAATCCCTTCGATTGGCAGCGGACAAGTTGCCGGTTCGGACGAAGTTTTTGAGCCGCCACCATGTTAGGGCGGCGTAAGAGATCATGAAAATCAAAGAAATTACGGAAATGACTTCGGACGAGTTGCTGACCAAGAAACGCGACTTGCGCCAGGAGAGCTTGCATCTGCGCCTGCAACAACAGAGCGGTCAGCTTGAACAGCCGAGCCGGTTGCGTTTGGTGCGCCGCGACGTGGCCCGCATTGAGACTGTTCTAACACGGCGCGCCAAGGAGACGAAATAATTTATGGCCGAACAAGATCGACAATCTCTCGCAACGCCCCCGCCATTACCGGCGTCGGTCACTCGCAGTTCTCGGAAGACGCGGACCGGCGAAGTGATTTCAAGTACCATGAACAAGACGATCGTTGTGCGCACAGTGACGCGCGTGCCGCATGCGAAGTTCGGCAAGATCGTCAAGCAGATGAAGAAATTTTACGCCCACGATGAAGAGAACAAGGCGAAAGCCGGCGACACCGTGCGCATTATGGAGACGCGGCCCTTGAGCAAACTGAAGAGATGGCGCTTGGTGGAAGTCCTTCAGAAGTAGAAAGAAGAGGAAGATCCGATGGTACAAATTCGATCCAGACTGGAAGTAGCCGATAACACTGGCGCTCGCATGGCGACGATGATCGGCGTGATCGGCAAAGCCACGCTTTATGCTGGAATCGGAGATGTCATCACGGCGAACGTAAAGGAAGCGAGCGCGACTGGTACAGTGAAGAAGGGCGAAGTTGTCCGTGCAGTTTTGGTGCGCACGCGCCAACCAATCAAACGCGACGACGGTTCCGTGCTGCGTTTCGATAACAACGCGATCGTCATCATCGACAAGGATTTGAATCCGCGCGGAACGCGCATCTTTGGACCGGTTGCGCGCGAACTGCGCGAACGCAACTTCATGAAAATTGTATCACTCGCTCCGGAAGTTTTATGAACCGCATCAAGTTTCATGTGAAAAAAGGCGACCAGGTGGAAGTCATCTGCGGGAACTTTTGTGGTTCCAGCGGAAAGGTTCTGGCAGTGCTTCCTCAAAAGCAGCGAGTATTGATTGAGGGTGTTCGCCTTATTAAGAGGCATCTGCGCAAGTCGCAGGACAATCCGAGCGGGAAGATCGCGGAGCGGGAAGGCCCAATTCACATTTCGAACGTTAAATTGATCGAGCGCGAGAAGAAGACCGAGAAGAAGAGCGCAAAGGAAAAGAAGCCGAAAAAGGCGACTGAAAAGAAAGCGGAGTGATGGAGAACGAATTTTATCGTCATTACAAGGACAAGGTGATGCCTGCGCTGCAGAAGCAGCATGGGTACAAGAACGTTCACCAGATCCCGAAGGTCGAGAAGGTTGTGATCAACACTTCCATCGGCTCGCAAGCGGACGTGAAGCAGGCGCTGGAGGAAGCAAAAGCTGAACTGGCCTTGATTACGGGACAGCTGCCGTTGGAAACCCGCGCAAAGAAGAGCATCGCGAATTTCAAGTTGCGCAAAGATCAGGTCATTGGCGCGAAAGTTACATTACGCGGCGAGAGAATGTACGAATTCCTCGAGCGCTTTATCAAAGCGGCGCTGCCCCGCATTCGCGACTTTCGCGGAGTTTCGCCTCGCTCGTTCGACAACAACGGCAATTACACGCTGGGGGTTTCTGACCAATCGATCTTTCCCGAAGTCGAACTCGATAAAATCAAGCGGAACATCGGATTTGATGTTACAATCGTCACCACCGCGCGGACGAACGAGGAAGCCAAATCGCTCCTGAGCGAATTGGGGATGCCGTTCAGCGACCGGGCCCGGAAGGCCGCCGCGCAATCCTAAATTTCATGAGCACTGTTACAGATCCTATTGCCGACCTGATCGCGCGCCTGCGTAACGCTTCGAACGCGCAGAAGCTCGAGATGTTCGTTCCATACTCGCGCATCAAAGCCGAGATCGTCCGAATTTTGAAAGAGGAGGGCTACATCACCGATTTTGCGGTCGACACCGAAGCCGCCCATCCGCGAATCAAGATTACGAACAAGCTGGTGGATCGTACCAGCGCGATCACCGGATTGAAACGCGTGAGCCGCCCGGGATTACGCCGATATGTCGGCGCGGACGAAATTCCCCGCGTGCTTGGAGGAATGGGTGTTGCGATCCTTTCGACACCTCGCGGGGTGTTATCGGGACGAGAAGCAAAGAAGCAAAAGGTCGGCGGGGAACTGCTGGCCTACATCTGGTAATTTATGTCCCGCATTGGAAATAAAGCGGTCGAAATTCCCGACAAGGTAAAGGTCAATGTCGGCAGTGATGGCGCCGTTGCGGTCGAAGGACCGAAAGGGAAATTGAGTTGGAAGTTACCGCGCGACATCTCGGCGAAAGTCGATAACAACCGTGTGCTGGTAGCGCGAATGGCGGAGACACGCGGCGTGAAGGCATTGCACGGGCTCTCGCGCAGTCTCGTTCGCAACATGGTTCAAGGTGTAAGCGAAGGCTTCAGCAAGAAACTCGAGATCGAAGGCGTTGGTTTCAAAGCGGCCGTGCAGGGATCGACGCTAAACTTGAGCCTCGGATTTTCTCACCCGATTCTATTCCCGATACCGAAGGACATTAAGGTTACGGTGACGGACGCGACCAAGATCGATATCCAGGGGGTGGACAAGAAATTAGTCGGTCAAGTCGCCGCTGACATTCGTCGTTTTTATCCGCCGGAGCCTTACAAGGGCAAAGGCGTGCGGTATGCCGGCGAGCAGGTTCGCCGAAAGGAAGGCAAGACGGTTCAGTAATATGGCGACGTTTAATCGAAGCACGGCTCGCGAGCGTCTGCACCGGCGGATCCGAAAGAAGGTTTCGGGAACGGCGGAGCGGCCTCGTTTGGCTGTCCATTTTACCGGCAAGCATATCTACGCGCAGGTGATCGATGACGATGCCGGCAAGACCTTGATCGCTGCATCGACAAGGCAGAAAGACGTGCTTGGTAAGAGCAAGCCGGCAGCGAATCGCGCTACTGCCGAAGTCATCGGCAAAGTGATTGCGGATCGCGCGATGGGAAAGAAGATCGACAAGGTTGTCTTCGATCGTGGCGGATTTCAATATCAGGGAAAAGTGAAAGCTCTCGCAGATGCGGCGCGGGCGGGCGGATTAAAGTTTTAACAACATGGCACACCAAGGATCTTCAGGCGGCAGGCGACCGGATTCGCGTAACCCCGACAAAACTCCCGCGCAAAAGGGCGATACGACCGAGAAGGTCGTTTTCATCAACCGTTGCGCAAAAGTGGTGAAGGGCGGGCGGCGCTTTAGCTTTAGCGCGCTGATCGTGGCTGGAGATCACGACGGCAGCGTCGGCGTTGGCTTTGGCAAGGCGAATGAAGTTTCGGAAGCAATTCGCAAAGCTTCGGAATCGGCTCGCAAGTCGATGCAAAAGGTTTCACTGCGCGAGAATACCATCCCGCACGAAGCGATAGGCGAATTTGGCGGCGGCCGCGTCTTGTTGCGCCCTGCTTCGCCTGGTACGGGAGTAATTGCCGGCGGAGGTGTGCGTGCGGTTGTCGAGGCGGCGGGGATCAAGGATGTGCTGGCGAAGTCACTCGGCTCGAGCAATCACGCCAACGTAGTGAAGGCGACCATCGCGGCGCTGCGATCTTTGCGGCGACGTGACCAAATTTTGAAAGTGCGCGGGATTCGCTCGCATGACGGAAAGGCAGAGCAATCATGATGCGGCTTCATAATTTGCGACCGCGTCCAGGTTCACGGCACCGGGTCAAACGGCTCGGCTGTGGTGAAAGCTCGGGGCACGGGAAAACGAGCGGCAAAGGACACAAGGGGCAAAAAGCGCGCTCCGGTGGGAGCATTCGGCTCGGTTTCGAAGGCGGGCAAATGCCGTTAATCCGGCGGTTGCCGAAGCGTGGTTTCAACAATGCCGCGTTTCGCCAGCATTACGCGATTGTGAATCTCGAACATCTTAAAGAGTTTAAGGCGGGAACGGTGATCAACGAACAGCTGCTACGGGATTCGAAGTTGATCCGTGGTGAATTCGTGGGAATCAAGATTTTGGGCGATGGCGAATTGAAACATGGATTGACGGTGGAGGCCGACAAAGTGAGTGCCGGGGCCAGGGAGAAAATCGAGAAGGCCGGCGGAACGATCACATTGCGAGACCGGCGAGCGGAAACGGCCGCACACTTGGCCTCGCAGGATGCTGGTAATAGTGAGGAAAAAGCGAAACCTGCCCCTGCCGCGAAGAAAAGATCGAAAACCAAAGCTGCGGCAATAAAGAAATCGCCGAAGAAGAAGGCGCCAAAGAAGCGCTAGCGCTCCGCAGGCGATGTTCCAGATTTAGCGAATGGTCTCGGCGTTTTTAAATTCGGTAAAAATACCGGAGCTACGTCGGCGCATCCTATTTACGCTGGCGGTAATTGTGATTGTACGCTTGGGCGCGGCAGTCACCACTCCTGGAGTCAATCAAGGTGTGCTCCAGGAATGGTTCACCAGTTCGGCCAAGGGAGCCGGCGGAGGTGTCGGTGCGCTGTTCAACCTGTTTAGTGGAGGTGCGTTGGAAAACTGCGCGATTTTTTCGCTGGGAATCATGCCGTACATCAGCGCCTCGATCATGATGCAGTTGCTTACGGCGGTGATTCCACAGCTCAGCAGACTAGCTCGTGAAGACGGCGGGCGGCAAAAGATCATGCAGTTGACCCGCTATGCGACAGTGGCGCTTTGCATTTTCCAGGGCTACATGCTGGCGGTCTCATTTCAGCACCCCGAATCGTATCACATTGTGCTGGGAGGAATCTCAGACACCATTCAGCGACTCGGTATTCCATTGGTGGAGGATCCCGGGTGGATGTTTCGCGTCGTGACAGTGATTTCACTCACCACGGGAACGCTTTTCCTGATGTGGCTGGGCGATCAAATCACTGAGCGCGGGATCGGCAATGGTATTTCACTGATCATAACGATCGGCATCGTGGCGCGCCTTCCGGCGGCATTGGCGCAGGCTTGGAAGACCTTTGTTCCTTCCGCCGAGACCGGCACCAGCCAGGTCAATCCGTCTATTCTCGTGCTGATGGTGGCGTTTCTATTCATCGTTATTGCCGGTGTAATCGCGATCACTCAAGGCGTGCGCAAGATTACGGTGCAGTACGCGAAACGGGTAATTGGTCGCAAAATGTACGGCGGCCAGACCCAATACATGCCGCTCAAGGTGAATTATGCCGGCGTGATGCCAATCATCTTCGCCTGGGCATTGCTTTTGTTCCCAACCACAATCGTAGGGTACGCATTTCCGCACAGTCCGACTGCGGCCCGTATCGCCAGCGCCCTTTCCACGGGATGGCCGCATTATGCAGTCCTCGCCGGGATGATTTTCTTTTTCAGTTATTTTTGGGTCGCGACCCAATTTCAACCGGCACAGATCGCCGATGATTTGAAAAAATATGGCGGCTACATTCCAGGGGTGCGACCCGGTAAGCCGACCGCAGATTTTCTCGATTTCACCATGACGCGCCTGACTTTCGCGGGCGCGATTTTCCTTACTTTGATCGCGATTTTGCCGGCCCTAATGAGTCAGGGATTGAATGTGCCACAAATTACAGCTCAGTTTTTCGGCGGCACGAGTTTGTTAATTATCGTCGGCGTGATCCTCGATACAATGCGGCAGGTGGAGACCCATTTGATTCAACGCCATTACGACGGATTTTTGCGCAAAGGCCGTATTCGCGGACGATCGTTTGATCGGGCTGCCTACAATCGCGGTGAAGCGGCAGGCCAGGGTGCGCTTATGTGGCTCTACGTCGGGATTGCGGTGATTGTTATCGCTGGGGTGGCAATTTTCCTCTACGGACCGAGGTGAAAAGGCGACTCGTTCTTCTAGGCGCTCCCGGTTCTGGAAAGGGAACGCAGGCCGAAATGATTACGCGCCAGTTCGGGATTCCGGTCACATCGCCGGGCGCGATCCTGCGCCGGGAAAGGGATTTAGAAACATCGCTGGGTCTGGCCACTGCGGAAATCACTCAGCGGGGAGGGCTCGTTTCGGATGAGATTATTGTAAAACTCATCGAGGATTGGCTGCGCCTGCATGGTTCGCACGGTTTTATTTTCGATGGATTTCCTCGAACCCTTCCGCAGGCCGAGAGCTTGGAAGCAATTTTGAAAAGGGTTCACACGGCCCTCGACTTGGCCATTTGGCTGGAAGTCTCCGAGGAGACAGTGCTTGCTCGCATTTCCGGCCGGCTGCAATGCGGCGAGTGTGGATTCACCACCAGCGCGTCCAGCGCGAAGTTTGCCGAGCGTCCGGTTTGCCCCTATTGCGACGGACCGCTCTTACGCCGCAATGACGACGATGCCGGCGTCCTGCAAACGCGACTTCAGGAATTTCGAGCGAAGACGGAGCCACTGGCCGCATTTTACGAAAGGATGTCGATCCTACACCGGATCGATGGAAACCGGGACCGGGATACGGTATTCGCCGATATTTCACGGCTGCTCGAAGATAAAGTGCCCGCATGATCCCAATCAAGAACGCCAAAGAGATCGAGAAAATGCGGCATGCCTGCCGGACGGCGAGGGATATCCTCGACCAGGTGAGCGAGCTAGTTCGGCCGGGGGTCACAACGAAGGAGATCGACCAAGCGGCGGCAGATTTCATGAGCGATGAGGGCGTCAAAAGCGCGTTTCTCGGTTATCGGCTCGGACACCGCGTCTTTCCGGGCAACATTTGCATTTCGCTAAATGACGAGGTTGTCCATGGAATAGGCACCCAGCGACGAATTCAATACGGCGACGTCGTAAAGTTGGATATCGGTGTGATCCGGGATGGCTGGGTGGGGGACAATGCTACAACAGTGCCGGTTGGAATTATTGACGAACGTACCGACCGGCTGCTGCGTGCAACCCAAAATGCCCTTGCCAATGCAATTGCGGCCGCTCATGAGGGCCGGCGTGTTGGCGATATCTGTGCCGAAATCGAAGATGAAGCGCTGCGGTTCGGTTTCGCTGTCGTCCGCGAATTTGTTGGCCACGGAGTAGGCCGAAAGATGCATGAGGAACCGCAGATCCCCAATTATGGGAAACGCGGGAGCGGCGCAAAATTGAAAGCCGGCATGACCCTGGCCATCGAGCCGATGATCAACGTCGGTGCGTCGGAAGTAAGGTTACTGGACGACGGCTGGACGGTACGCACGGCGGACGGGCTACCCTCGGCACACTTTGAACACACCGTTTTGATCACTAAGGATGAGCCCGAGATCCTGACATGGCACGGAAAGACGCAATTGAAGTAGAAGGCACGGTCGTTGAGCTGCTGCCAAATACCATGTTTCGGGTCCAATTGTCTAATGGCCATAGCGTTCTGGCCCATATTTCGGGAAAAATGCGGTTACACTTCATTCGCATCTTGCCAGGAGACAAAGTTATGCTAGAGATTTCACCCTACGATTTGTCGAAGGGGCGGATTACGTTTCGCCAGAAATGACAATGCGGGCCATATCTCCGCGTTTTGTCCTTTGATTATGAAAGTACGACCATCAGTAAAAAGAATTTGTGCCAGTTGCAGGATCGTGAAGCGCAAGAACGTGGTGCGCGTGATCTGCAAGAATCCGCGCCATAAACAGCGTCAGGGATGAATTTTGTTTAGCGATTTAGCGAATTAAGAATTAGCCAATGCCAAGATTACTAGGAGTTGAAATCCCAGCAGAGAAACGCATCGAGGCGTCTCTCACTTACATTTACGGAATTGGTCTGGCCACAGCCAGGAAGATTCTGGAGCAGACAAACATCGACCCAAATCTGCGGGCCAAGAAGCTTACACCGCAGCAATTGAACGAAATCATTCACGCGATTACGAACAACAAGCTCAAGATCGAAGGCGATCTCCGTCGTGACGTGCAAGGTAATTTAAAGCGGTTGCAAGCCATTAACTGTTATCGCGGCATCCGGCATCGTCGCGGCCTGCCAGTGCGCGGACAACGGACATCGACCAACGCGCGAACGCGTAAAGGCCCGCGAAAGACCGTTGGCGTAATCCGCAGCAAAGAAGCAAAATCGGGTGTCGTCTAAAATTTATCACCATGGCTGAATCAAAAAAACCGACCAAACCCAAAGGGACGAAGGACGCGGCTGAAGTGGAGGCTCCGCAAGGCGAGACTGCCGCGGTCGCCGCGCCTGAATCAGTTGGCACGACCGCTGCCGCCCCTGTCGCTCCAGCAGCAGAGGCAGGAGCAAAGCCGGCGAAGAAGCCAACCAAGAAGAAGGATGAGCCGGCAGCTGCACCGGCGCCGGTCGAAAACCTTTCCCTTTCGGCCGATGACGTGGAGAAACCGAAAATCGTCAAGGCAAAGGGCAGCAAGAACGTTCATTCGGGCATTGCCCATGTTTTGGCCACTTTCAATAACACAATCGTGACAATCACGGACATGAGCGGAAACGTGATAGGCTGGTCCAGCGCGGGTAAGGTTGGTTTTAAGGGTTCGCGCAAGAGCACAGCTTATGCAGCCCAAATGGTCGCCCAGGACGCTTCACGGCAGGCGATGGGGCATGGACTCAAAGAGGTGGAAGTCTTGGTAAGAGGTCCGGGAGCGGGCCGCGAATCTGCGGTGCGTGCTTTGCAGGCAATTGGGCTCGACCTTACCCTAATCCGCGACGTGACACCCGTGCCGCACAATGGCTGTCGGCCGCCGAAACAACGCCGAGTTTAATTCAAGCAGCGAGATTTTAATATGGGTAGATATACCGGACCAAAAACAAGAATTAGCCGCCGCTATGGCGTGCCGATTTTCGGCTCGTCAAAGTCTCTTGAACGAAAGAATTATCCGCCGGGCATGCATGGTCCGAGGGGCTCTCGCCGCAAGCAATCGGAATACGCGATCGCGCTCGGCGAAAAGCAGAAGCTTCGCTATCAATATGGACTTCTGGAGCGGCAATTCCGGCGCATTTTTGAAAATGCATTGCGCAAGCGCGGCGTGACTGGGGAAACGCTTTTGCAGCTTCTTGAAACCAGGATCGACAACGTGATATTCCGGCTTGGCCTCGCCAATACACGCAATGCTGCGCGCCAGTTGGTCTCTCACGGTCACGTGCAGGTAAACGGACGTCGCGTCAATATCGCCTCCTATAACGTAAAGGCGGGCGATGAAGTCACGATCAAAGACAAGCCGAAATCGCGACAACTCGCTCTTCGTAATCTCGATCTTACTCAGATTGCTCCGGTGCCCGATTGGCTGACGGTCGATCGCGATGCGCTGAGTGGCAAAGTCGCACGAATTCCGACTCGCGACGAAATGCAGCCGATCGTGAACGAGCAGCTCATTGTTGAGTTGTACTCGAGATAGGCGCCGTCAACTGAAGCGTTCGCGCGGAGCGAGATCAGGCGCTAGAACCTTCCAAGAACTCCAGCGCCTTGTCGTAGCTTCGGCGCTGGAGGTAATGCGCTAGCTGCGAATCGATCGGCCGCGGAAGCGCAGCCTGTAATTTGTCGATCCTTTCAGAAACCGCACGCAGCCGCTCAATGTGCCGGGCCTCGTCGCGGCGGCTTTCTTCATCCTGAATAATGGCAAGGCGTTCCCGCAAAGCCTGTTTAAGATCGATCATTACGTTTTGCATTGCGTTAATTAGCAATAAACACGAATCGATCGAAAGTGCACAAGGTGGCGGACTTGTTTGTAAATGTTTTTATTGCCCTCACCCCAACCCTCTCCCTGCGGGAGAGGGGGACGACGAAGTCGCCAGGTGAGGGCGGTTTCTCCGGTCAGCGCGTTGTGCGAAGGAGGATTCGTGGTTAAATGCTTCCGTGAGCCGTCCGCCCAAGAATGTCCTTATCGTGGATGACGAAGTCGGTTTACTTCGCATAATGCGCGAGGCGCTGAGCAGTTATTTTTTTTGCGAAGTGGACGCTTCGCCCAAGCCGGAATACGGCTTCGAACTTGCGATTAAGAAAAGGTACGACCTCTTCATTTTCGATTTCTCCATGCCGATGATTGATGGCGCCATGCTCTTTTTCCTGATCGGCAAAGTTTATAACAATGTTGAACCGGTGCGGACGGTGCCGCCTCTTCTTCTAGTATCGGGGAAGGGGGATGAATTACGAGCCCAGGAATTATTGAAGGAGCCGGGGGTAGCCGGATTTATTGCCAAGCCGTTCCTGATGAATCGCCTTTTAGAAAAGGTCCGGCAGGCGGTGCCCGAAATAGAATCGAAGGCTTAATCGTAACTCTGTAGTGGCCGGCGATGGCCCTTACGCTTCCATCCCGGGTCGAGGCTCTCCACTTGGATTGAGCTGACGCTTGGCTTCTAGCCAGTCGGAATTGGAGTCCCCTGGCAGGCCCAGTCGATGCCGGCGTTCGGCGATAAAATAGGCCAGCACGCGGATTTCCTCCTCAGCTGGGTGGAGTCGATTCCCCGTCGCTGGATTCGGTATCGCTCCTGTTTTCGATACGTTTTTCTTGGAGCCCGCAACGGTCGATTTTTGAGCGCCTGTCGATCTTCGCTTAGATGGCTGTTTGTTACGCGTGCGCTGGCCAACTCGCGCATCCAAGCCCGAGGATTTGGCGTTGTCTTTTTGGGCAGCGCTTTCCTTTTTCTTGGGCACAAATCTCCTTACTTCGGTAATCTAATCGCATTAACTGAGGCCAAAAGATTGGCAAGTGTTTTCTCAGCCCAGTTTGGCATCAAATCGAATCGCAAGTAGAGTCCAGGCATGCGCCACTTCGTCTTTCGCTGGGCCATTACTACGGTTGCAGTGATGGTCGCCTCGTCGGTTATCCACGGAATTCGCTATGACACTGTCGCGTCGCTCATCGGCGCGTCACTTCTGCTTGGGATACTGAACGCATTTGTGCGTCCCCTGTTGTTGATTCTCAGCGCGCCACTGATCTTGCTCACTCTCGGCTTTTTTATCCTGATTGTGAACGGGCTAATGCTGCTTGTGGTGCCGCATATTGTCGCTGGTTTTCAGGTGGATAGTTTTTGGAGCGCTTTCTGGGGCGCGATCATCATAAGTATTGTTAGCTGGATCCTGAGCGCGTTCTTTCGCGGTAGCGACGGGCGAATTCATGCACTTAGCCATCACACGCAAATTCGGCGGGTGGAGGGCAGGGTTATCGATTCAGGAAAATAGGGATTGTTTTAGCGTCCTGGACCGCCGCTCGGTCGCTATTCGAGGACGTTTGTAGCGGCGTGGTCGTCCACAGCAAAACTCGGAGGAGGGCTGGTCTGCTTCCTGCTTTGTTCACAGCCGCATTTCAATCTCCCATCGTATTATGTCAAATTCCTTCAAACCCTTGGGCTGTGCGGCAGCGGCGTTGCTCGTTGCATTGTCCTTCTCTCAGGCACAGACGAGCGCGCCCGAATCAACCCCCGGAACAGTTCCTCCCGCGACTCTTCAGTCCGGGACTTCAGCGACGAAAGGCGCCAGCTCGCCGATGTTGCTCGTGCAAGCGCCAGGGGCGCCCGCAGCTGCGGCCTCGCCATCGACAACGGTGAAAACTACCACCGTCGAGGGCGATAGCGCGGTTGAAGGCGGCGGTGTGGGCGTTCGCGAATTTCAAGGCGATGACATTGGACAGGTGCTGCGCCTGCTTGCGCGCCAGGCCAAGATAAATCTAGTAGTGAGCGAGGCCGTTACCGGCACCGTGACGATGCGGCTGGAAGATGTTTCCGCCTTCCAGGCGATTGAGATCATCGTGAAAGCCAAGGGCCTCTTTATAGACAAGATTGAGAGTGTCTATTACGTGAAGACGGATACCGAGCGCGCCAAAGAGCCGACGGAGTCGGACAGCTATCAGTTCAGTTATGCGCGCGCCAAGGAGACGTCGCCGTTGATGGCGTCGCAACTTCAAAGCCATGATCCTCCGCAGATTGATGAGCGGACGAATACGATTTTCTTCCGCGAGACCCGCAGCAATATCGATCATATCCGCGCAATGCTTGTGCAGATCGACAAGCCCACCAAACAAGTAATGATTGAAGCTCGTCTAGTCGAAGTTACGGCGAATCCGAAGCAGAGTTACGGGATTAACTGGGGCGGTGTTGTCGGTAGTTCAACGAAAGCCCAAACTGTGAGTTACGGGATGCCGCTTCCCGGAGCCTCGCCTGCGGCCGGTCAACCTCCGCCGACCTCCGGTTTTGGCCTTGGCGATCCCGGTAACAATAATTTCTTCGGCAGTCTCGGGCACCTGCTGTCTGGCAATTTTGCCATTCTTAGCGTGCCGCAATTATCGGCAACCCTGCGCTTTCTGAACGAGGATGCCGATGCCGAATTCTTGGCCAATCCACGCATTGTGACGGCTGACAACCAGCAAGCTAAAATTGAAATTACGCGTAACCAGCCCGTTCCTCAGTTGAATTTTAACGAGCAAACAGCTCAGGCAGTTTTCGGTGGCTTTCAGGATAAAAAATTCGGAAATACACTTTTGGTTCGACCCTCTGTGAATAAGGATAACTTCGTTACGCTGAGCGTTAAGCCGGAAATCAGCAACAAAGTGGGCGACGAGGAGTTCTCTTTTGCTAACGCCACGGTGCGCAGTCCGGTTATCGACACACGTTCGCTCGATTCCAATGTCCTCATAAAAAGCGGCGATACTCTGGCTATCGGCGGCTTGTTACAGGACGAAGTTACCAAAGCCCGGAACAAAGTGCCGGTATTGGGTGATGTCCCCATCCTTGGCTATTTCTTCCAGGAAAAATTAAATGCGCGCACAAAACGGAACCTTCTCGTGTTTGTCACGCCGACAATTATCGATCAGCGCTACGGTACCGGTTTGGAGGATCAGGTTACTGGGATGCATCACAGCGGCGAAGAGTTCGCCGACCCCAATGGCTGGCGTAATAACGCCAAGGGTGCAGTTCGCCTTGTTCCGACTCCTCAACGTCAGGTAGTGGCCGATTACGCCAAGCCGGGAATTCCGCCGGCGCCGGAAGCGACCGACGAGGTGCAGTTCAGGTCCTCGGCCAAAGATCGCGATTTTTAAAGCGGCATAAATGTGGGGTTGAGAGGGGGCGGATGCTCGCAAGACGTCCGCCCTCTTTTGCTTCAGCCTTGTCACCGTGAGTGAAGTCCAGGAATCCCGCCTTGTGCCGTCAAGTGCTCAAGTACTTACTCAATCGTGCGCGTAATTCCGCCCGCGCGCGAAATAGGACGCTCTTTACCGCCGGCACGGAGAGATCCAGGATTTCGGCTATTTCTTCGTAGGTAAGATCTTCGTAGCGGCGCAGAATCAGGGCCATCCGCTGCGCCTCCGGAAGCTTCATGATTGCCTTCTCGATCGCCCGCTGAAGCTCATTTTCCAGGAGTGACGCGTCCGGTGCCGGGGTGGTTTCATCCTTTAACGGAAGTTCTTCCACAGCCGGTTCGGTCTGCAATGGGACATGAGTGTGCCGCTTAATCCGTCGCAATTCATTGAACACGAGGTTGCGGGTGATTTTTAACAGCCAGGTGGTGAACTTGGCGCGGGGAACATAACGGCTGGCGCTTTTCCAAACACGGATGAAAACTTGTTGGGCAATGTCCTCGACGTCGGAATTGCTGCCGAGCATACGTGCGACGGTGCCTGCGACCAGGGCTTGATGCCTCTGGACGAGTTGCTCAAACGCTTCCATGTCGCCGCTACTCACCAATTGCATCAAGCGGACATCCTCGCTTGATTCATCTGCGCTGCCCGCCGCCGGGTTTCGATCAATGCGGGACATGACGTAGTTAAATATTTCCCTTCCCGGCGTTTAGCGGGACTAGCAGACCTTTAGCCCGTGTGCTTTTTGTTGCAAGCGGTGATGGGTCTGTGCATCCTTGACTAGGATTTCTAACTTATAGACGAATGAATTACCTGCTTATTCCGAAAGAACTCAGACCAATTGCCGAAAAAGTGGAGGCCGGCCAGCGGATTTCAGACGCTGAGGCTATCGATCTTTATGGGTCGAACGATCTGAATGCGCTCGGAATCATGGCCAACGTTGTCCGCGAACGCAAAAACGGCAATTACGCCACCTACATCCACAATCGCTATATCAATTACTCCAACATTTGCGTTCTTTCCTGTCAGTTCTGTGCTTTCGCAGCCAAGAAGCGCGATGCCCATGCCTTCGAGTTGGCCATCGATGAGATCATCAATGTGGTAACAGATGCGCTGCGCCTTGGAGTCACCGAAGTGCATATGGTTGGCGGATTACATCCGACCCTGAAGAAAGAGTGGTACCTCGAGCTAATCGGCCGGCTGCGCGCGCTCGACCCTAACCTTCACATCAAGGCTTTCACCGCGATTGAGATCCGCCATCTGGCCCGGCGTATTTTTCGACTCCCAATCCCAGAGACGTTGGAAGTCTTGCGGCAAACCGGTCTCGGTTCGATTACCGGGGGGGGCGCCGAAATCTTCGATCCAGTCGTACGGGACGAGATTTGCCGCGGCAAGGAAACCGCCGCCGAATGGCTCGAGGTCCATCGCACCTGGCACCAAATGGGAGGGCGCAGTACCTCCACGATGCTCTACGGGCATATCGAGACACTGGCCCAAAGGGTTGACCATTTGCGTCAACTCCGGGAATTGCAGGACGACACCGGCGGTTTCACAGGCTTTATTCCTTTCGCGTTTGAGCCGCAGACGACGGTGCTTTCGCATATTCAGGCGGCGACCGCATTCGAGCAGCTGCGCAATCTTGCCGTGAGCCGGATCTATCTCGATAACATCGATCATCTCACCGCCTATTGGGTCAGTCTCGGATTGCCACTCGCGCAGGTTTCGCTCAGCTATGGGGTGGACGATCTGCATGGCACGATCCTGGAAGAAAAGATCTTCCACATGGCCGGCGCGACCACGCCGCAGCAACAAAGTGTGGCCACGCTCGAGCACGCTATCCGCGAAGCTGGGCGCGAGCCCATCCAGCGGGACAGCCACTATCGCCACATACCTGCCCGCTCAGCGTCCGCTAAGCGGCCCGCCATAGCGCCGGCGAAACTAGCCTGCGTCTGAATGTGGTGGACTCTCTGGAGCCGGCGAAGCGGCCTCCGACGCTTCGCATCGGTTGTGTCCAATACCTAAACGCGCGCCCTTTAATACACGGGTGGCCGGACCCGGTCGTATTCGGACACCCCGCCGCTTTGTGCGCGAAACTTGCGCGCGGCGATCTCGATCTGGCGTTGGTATCGAGCTTCGAATTTCTGCGCAATCCGATTTATCGCGTCGTCGATGGCGTTGCCATTTCCTCAGACGGCCCGGTTTACAGTGTCGTGGTCGCGCATCTGGGAGAAATTTCGGAGATCGAAGAGATCGAGTTGGATGCCGCATCGGAAACTTCGGTGAATCTTCTGCGCTGCCTCCTCGCCGAGAAGGAATTGGATCCTCGCTTCGCCGCAGCATCGACGTCGGCGATCACGCAGCGTCGCGCACGGCTTCTCATAGGAGATCAGGCCATTCGTTATCGATCCGAACACGAAGTAGACCTGCATTTCTGGGACCTGGGCGAGCATTGGAAGAAACTAGTCGATCTTCCATTCGTCTATGCGCTCTGGCTTGTCCGGCCTGAGGTTGGCGCGCCAAGCGAAATTGCGAATCGGTTGCGCGCTCTGCGCGATACCAATCTGACCAATCTCGATCAGCTAATCGCCGAAGAAAAAGGTTTCAGCCCCGAATTCTGCGCCTGTTATTATCGGAAACATCTTCGATTCGGCTTTGGGGAAAGAGAAAAGGATGGGCTCCGAACCTTCGCGAATCTATGCGAAAAATGCGGGCTGCTTTCAGAGCACAATTTTGGACTCGACCTTGTGTAGAGCCTTGGGCCTTCGTTGCGGCCCTCTACAAATAGAAACGCTACTTCTTAACGATCTCGGCGTTCTCGATCATCGCGACGCCGCCACGTTCCGCCATTTTCCCCTTAAGGGTGATGGTTTTGCCACAGTATTGGGCGAGCTCTTCATTCATCGGCTTGTGTTCGCCTACGACAAGATACGCTTTGCCGTCCTGAACAATACCGACTGGGCCGCCGCTCTTGATGCAAGTGACTCCGCAGGACTGTCCGTGTTTTTCCCCCATCGCGTTATGATCGACATAACACATCATATCGACCACTTCGCCGGTGACTTCCTTTGATGCCGCCCCGTCTTTGTCGTGATGATGTTCTTCGGCAACGGCCCAAGGAGAAATCGTCAGCGCCGCGACGGAGGTCGCTGCAATAGCAATTTTTAAGACACTTGAATTTTTCGAGGTTGAGATAAACATGAGAGCAATCTCCGCCTAATTGCGGAACGGTCAATCAAGCGGGAGGGTGGTTCACCCGTTTTCGATCAAGTCCGCAAACTGTTGAAAGAAATAGGACGCGTCGTGCGGACCGGGGGCCGCCTCGGGGTGATACTGTACACTGAAGATAGGAAGGTCCTTATGGCGCATTCCTTCCACCGTGCCGTCATTCAAATTGATGTGCGTTACTTCGATCTCTGCCGGAAGCGACTCAGGATCGACCGCAAAGCCGTGATTTTGCGACGTGATGGCGACCCTGCCGCTACGCAGATCTTTGACCGGTTGATTGGCGCCGCGATGTCCAAATTTCAATTTGAAGGTCGCTCCTCCAAACGCGAACCCAAGGATTTGATGACCCAGGCAAATTCCGAAGATTGGTTTTTTTCCCATTAAATCGCGGATGGCCTGGTGCGCGTAAGGCAGTGCCGCCGGGTCGCCGGGTCCGTTAGAAAGAAAAACGCCGTCCGGGTTGAGAGCGAGTGCTTGCTCGGCCGATGTCGATGCTGGCAATACGGTTACGCCGAAGCCTTTTTGGCGGAGAAGCCGCAGAATATTTTGCTTAATTCCGTAATCGTAGGCCACGATTCGAAAACGGATTGGTGGAAGATGCGATTTGGTCTCACCATTGCCAGTTTTTATCGACCATGGCTCGCTCAATGTGCTCCCGGGGTCCCATTCATAAACGGCGTTTGTTGAGACTTCGCGCACGTAATCCATGCCGATGACGCCCTCGCCTTTGATCGCGTATTTCGTCGCTTCTTCAGGAGAAATTCTTTCGGTCGCCAAGCATGCTTTCATCGCGCCTCGCGTTCTCAGGTGTCGTGTGAGCGCTCGCGTGTCGATTCCCTCGACGCCAGGGATGTCCCATTTGCGCAAATATTCATCGAGTGACATCTCCGAGCGCCAGTTGCTGGGCATTTCGCTCAACTCTTCAATGACGAATCCGCGCACATGCGGCGACTGACTCTCCTGATCGAGCAAATTGACTCCGTAATTTCCGATCAACGGGTAGGTCATCGCCACGATCTGCCCGCGATACGACGGATCGGTCAGCACTTCCTGATAACCGGTCATCGCGGTGTTGAAACAAATTTCGCCAACCCGTGTGCCGGTTGCGCCAAATGATTCGCCCGCAAAAAAACGGCCATCTTCAAGAGCGAGGATTGCTTTCATGAAATCAAAAACGCCCAACGTTCAACGCTTAATGTTCAACGCTCAACTGAAAATGCATCTACACATGAATTGTTGGACGTTTGCTCATCTATAAAGGACAAAAGAAAAGGCTTGGATCGAGTGTCGATCCAAGCCTTAACCAAATTTTTACCCCGCTCTGCCGTTTAGGCGGATGTCCCGTTCCCTTGTGGCAACGGCGGATGACCGTCGCAGCAGCGTCTGACTTCCAATGAAGGCATGCCATATTCCGCGTGCGACCGAGCCTCCTGAGTTAATCAACTATCGGTTCGGGAATCCCACCTGTAATCTCGAACATCGCAGGGTAAATTGTGAGAGTCGTCGGTTGAGAGTTGAGAGAAAAGCACTGGTTTCCTGCCCAACCCTCAACGAACGGCTCTCGCTTTCAAAGAACTACTCGCGCAATTCTGCGCCGAGGTCGTGCTGTAATCGCTCGCGAATTTTCGCGTGCGCCACACTCACTTCCTCGCTTGTGAGTGTGCGGTTCCTGTCCCGGTATGTCAATGTGTACGCGAGCGATTTCCGTGCCTGACCAACGCCGGAATTCTCTCCTCCTTCAAACAAATCGAATAATCGCACGCTTTCCAAAAGCGGTTCCGTTGTGCCTCGAATTACGCGCTCGATTTCTTCGTGGCTGGTCTTCTCGGGCACAATCAACGCGATGTCGCGAGTAACTGCCGGAAATCTCTCAATCTCACGAAACTTTCGAACAGACCTCATCTCTTTCAGCGCAAAATCGACATCGATCTCTGCAATCAAGACGGCCCCGGACGCATTCAGAAGCCCGGCCTGCAAGGCGGTCAGTTGTCCCGCCAAACCAATTTCATGTTGGTCGGACCAAACCTGGCTGGCCAGGGCGAGATCACGATGTTCCACGCGGCGAAATGACAATTCCGAAAGGCCGAGCGATTCTATCGCACCTTTCAGATCGAGAAAATCCAGTCGGCCTTTTGTCGGCGTCCTCCAATGCGGCTTACTCGCTGCATTTCCCCAAAGTAAGATTCCCAGGCGACGTTTCTCGGTTCCAGTTGAAGGCGCGAAGATTCGGCCCAGCTCAAAAATTGCCACACGTTCCGCACCGGCGCGAAGGTTACGCTCGAGGACGGCGGACAATCCCGCGATTAGGCTCGGTCGAAGGACCACGTGGTCTTCGCTAAGCGGGTTCCGCAGCTCAAAACCGTTTTCACCCAAACCGACCGATTTACGCGGAAGCAATTTGGAAGTGCGCACTTCGGCAAGTCCGTGCTCGACCAACCGTTGTCTTAACGCGGATTCCAGATCGTGTGAGCGATCCGCTGCACTCGAGGGTGTGAATCGGCTGCGATCGGTGCCGGCAACTTTGCCGATGCCGTATGCCCGAATCACTTCTTCGATAAGATCGACATCGCGCTGCAAATCGCGCCGGTAACTCGGGACACCCCATGTCGATCCTTCAATCTTACTCACGCTCTTATTCTTACTCAGTCCAAAACCCTCCAGGATTTCATCGACACTTTTCGATTCGATCTCGATTCCCAGAACCTGTTCGCATTTTTGGTAACTTAGAGAAACATCTGCCGGGTTTTTCGGCAGATCGCCTGCGACAGCGATTTCTTTGGCTGGAGTTCCGCCTGCGATTTCGCGAATCAGTTCGCTGGCCCGTTGCGATGCGCGCAGGATCATTTGCGGATCCACTCCGCGCTCGAAGCGATAACTAGCGTCACTGGGCAAACTCAGATTACGCGCCGTGCGTCGAATGCTCGCGGGAAAGAAGTACGCGGCCTCGAGCAAAACGCTTTTTGTCGATTCGCTGACGCCAGTCTCTTCTCCGCCCATGACGCCGCCAATTCCGACAGCGCGTTCCTGATCGGCGATCACCAGATTTTCCGGTGTGAGCGAATAAGTTTTGCCGTCGAGTGCGAGGAATTTTTCACCATCGCGCGCCAGCCGCACGTTGATCGTCCCTTTGAGTTTATCGGCATCGAATGCGTGCGTTGGTTGCCCCAGCTCGAGCATCACAAAGTTGGAAATGTCGACAATGTTGTTGATCGAACGGATCCCGACGCTCTCAATCTTCGCTCGCAACCAACTTGGACTGGGCCCGATTTTCACGTTGTCGATCTTCCGCACGGAAAAAAATGGACACTCGCGTAGTGCCGAGATTTCCACGTCCTTCTTTTTTGTGTCGATTTTCCCTTCGACCGGCGGTGATTTGATTTTCTTCCCGGTCAACCCCGCGATCTCGCGGGCAATCCCGAAATGGCTCAACAAATCTCCGCGATTCGGAGTGATCTCGACATCGAGAATCGTGTCGGCCGGAAAAAGATCGCCCATCGGCACACCGATGTTTGCCTCCGGCGATAAAATCAAAAGACCGGAAGTATCATCGCCGAGGCCCAGCTCGATCGGGCTGCATAGCATTCCTTCGCTTTCGACGCCCCGCAGCTTGCTCTTCTTTATTACCAAGCCGTTAGGCAATTTAGCGCCCGGAAGCGCGAGCGGGACTTTGTCGCCTGCCTTGTAATTAGTGGCGCCACACACGATTTGACGCTTCGTCCCACTGCCGTCGTCCACTTCGCACACGCTTAGCCTATCGGCGTTCGGATGCTGCGCTGACGTGGTTATTCGCGCCACGACGACATTATCGAGGCTCGCGCCGCGTTGTTCGATCGCTTCGATTTCCACTCCGGCGAGCGTGAGCAATTCGGCCAGCGCATCCACACTCGCTGTAAGATCGACAAACTCGCGAAGCCAGTTAACGGAAAATTTCATGTTTGATTTGTCATCCCGAGCGAAGTCGAGGGATCCCGCAGAAGCGCGCCGGCTTTCGAAGCAGATTGGCAGTCGTTCGCATGATTAGTTTGCGGACGTGAGGTCCCTCGCCGTCTTCGCGGCTCGGGATGACACGCGTTAGGGACTTTGTGTTGTGCATCATGCGAACTGTTTCAGGAAGCGCAGATCGTTCTGCGCGAACAGACGAATATCGGGAATCTCGAACAAGATCATTGCCAGCCGGTCCATTCCAAGACCGAAAGCGAAGCCACTCCATTCTTCCGGGTAGTAGGCATTATCGCCTCGTGCCTTGTTCACTTCTTCGAACACGGCGGGGTGCACCATGCCGGAGCCGCAGACTTCGATCCATTGCTCGCCGCCTTTGAGGGCTTTCGATCGCACATCGATTTCGAAACTTGGCTCGGTAAACGGAAAATAGTGTGGACGAAAACGCACGGCGGTGTCCGGACCGAAAAGTTCCCGCATGAGAAATTCAAGCGTGCCTTTCAAGTCCGCTACACTGACATTTTTGTCGACGTAAAGTCCTTCGATTTGATGGAACTGCGCGCTGTGCGTTGCATCGACTTCGTCGCGACGATAAGCGGCGCCCGGCGCGATGACACGAAGCGGCGGGGCCGCAGCTTGCATCGCTCGAATTTGAACGGTGGAGGTATGCGTGCGAAGCAAATGGCCGTCCGGCAGATAAAAAGTGTCCTGCTCATTTCTGGCGGGATGGTGGGGCGGAGTGTTGAGCGCGTCAAAGCAATGCCACTCGGTTTCGATGTCGGGACCATCTGCCAGCGCGAAACCCATGCGCCTGAAGATGTCGATGGCGCGATCGAGCATCTGGGTGAGGGGATGCAATGAACCGTGCTCGACCGGTGTGCCCGGCAAAGAGATGTCGATGTTAGCGAGCGATGCGCTCTCTTTTTGGGCCCGGAATGTTCCCGCGCGCGCATCGATCGCACCCGTCACGGACGTTCGCGCTTCGTTGAGCAATTTTCCGACGACAGGCCGCTCGTCTTTGCTGAGGGACTTCATCTGGTCACCCCAAGCCGAGATGCTGCCATTGCGGCCGAGATATTTTACGCGCGCGGCTTCGAGGGAGTTCTCGTCAGGCGCGGCTTCGATTTCGCGCAAGGCGTCTTCGCGCAGTTGTTCGAGTGGGTGGCTCATTGACGTTTGAACGTTGAACGGTCTGAGCCGGACTGGCAACAGCGTTGAAGGTTCAATTCAAACTTCGCAGCTGTAGCGGCGATCCGTGGCCGTCGCCCATCTTTCTCGGAAGTATCCGATGGTCACAGACCGCCGCTACAGAAGAACCTACGCCGCTTTCTTTTTGGCCTTCGACTTGTCTTCCAGGGCGCTTTTGACCTGATCGACAATCGACTTGAACGCGACTTCGTCGGTCACCGCGAGATCTGCCAGAATCTTACGATCCAAGCCGATGCCGGAAGCTTTGAGTCCTTCAGCAAAACGGCTGTAGGTCAGGCCATTGGCGCGCGCGGCGGCGTTGAGGCGTTGGACCCAAAGCATGCGGAAATTGCGTTTCCGTGTCTTGCGGTCGCGATAAGCCCAATACTTGGCTTTCATGGTCGCGTCCTTGGCGTAACGAAAAAGTTTCGATCGGCGACCGCGGAAACCCTTGGCGGATTTGACGACGCGTTTACGGCGGGCCCGGCTAGCGGGCGCATTAGTGGCTCTTGGCATTGTTGTTATGTCCCCGCCGTGGCGGAGACTCCTCATTCAGCGAGCTGTTTTTTGTTGATCGATCCCTCCGACCTCGCTCGCTGATTATCCTGCGAAAAGCAGGACAGGTGGTTGGATCGTTGTAGGGCGGAAAAAGTAGACGCCGAAATGAAAATAACAACCGATTTTCGCTAGGTCGGGGTTCCTGGCAACTTCGACGGCCGGGGCCTATTGGAGCTTGGTGGTTTGCCAGCATTTGATATAATAGGCGGGTGCATTGGCTTCACCGGCATCGGTTGTCGATCGTAGCAGGTATTTGCTTCTTCTTTACGGTAATTGTGCTGGGGTTGCATTTCGTGCCCGGCATTCCGTTTTTTTCCACGGTTTGGCGGAGCGAGCAGGGGTTTGAAGACTTGCTCCGGCGCGAAGGCCGCAAGACACCGACGCACCAGGATTTCGTCTTTCTCGGAATCGATCAAAGCACACTTTCGTTTCAACCCTTCGATCCCGAAGACGTGAAGAACAATCGCGCATTTGAATTAATGACGGCGCATTCATTTCCGTGGTCGCGAGAGCTATGGGCGGTGCTGTTGGACCGGCTGTTCCAATCCGGCGCGCGCCTGGTCATTTTCGACATCATGTTCGATAAACCCGGTGAGGGAGACGCGGAGTTTCACGCGGCCTTGGATCGCTATCGCGATAAGGTTGTCATCGGCTCAAACTTTGATTTTTCCAACGTGCAGACCACTGCCGGTGTAGCCGTCAAGGTTCCGCCAAATAAGTCGCTGATTCCACCGCCTCAATTGGAAGATGATCGGGTGGGATACGTCGTTTTCTTTCCCGATGTCCTCGATCAGAAAATCCGATCGGCGCGCTACACGATGACCGACTTGCAATTGGCGCGGCAGCCGCCGGAGCCCAGCGAAACGCCCTACGAATCGCTAAGCGCGCGGGCGGCGACGAAATTGGGCCGGGCCGACGCTATTCCCCGCGATCTGCGTCCGCACCTGATTCGTTTCAGTGAGCCCTTTGTTTATCCGCCTCATCCGCTTTGGGAGGTTTTCGATCCTGCGATGTGGCGAGCGAATTATGCAGAGGGCAAGTTTTTCAAGGACAAGATCGTCATGATCGGGTCGTCGGCCCAAATTGTGCATGACGTTTTCGACACCCCGATCAGCCCGGAAACGCCGGGCCCGGTGATACATCTGCATGCACTGGCTGCTGCACTCGATCATCAATTCTTGTACGACACACCCATCGGGCTTGATTTTGCGACCATCTGCTTCTTTGCGTTACTCGCCTTTGGGGTTTTGGCTCTGGTCCGCCGTGCGCTTCTCAATTTGGGCGCATTGACCCTGATCAGCGGGTCTTATCTGGGCATCTCGCGTTTTCTTTATGACCACTGGGGCATCCTCATCATGGTCGTGCCGGCTTTGACGGTGTTTCTACTTAGCGGGGTTGTGGGATTGGCTTTTGAATACACGCTGGAGCGGCTCGAGAAATTGCGCACCCGCCGCACGCTCGAGCGCTACGTCTCTAAGAACCTGGTGAAAGAAATTCTCGAGAATCCGGGTGGCTTCTACAGCTCACTGCTCGGCGCGCGCAAACCAGTCACGGTTCTTTTTTCCGATCTGGTTGGTTTTACCAGCCTGTCCGAGAAAGCGGACCCCGCCGCGCTGGTGCAACAGCTCAATCGCTACCTGAGCTGCATGGTGCCGATGGTTTTCGACAATGGGGGCACGCTCGACAAATTCATCGGCGACGCCATCATGGCTGTCTGGGGGAACGTGAGCAGTCACGGTGTGGCCTCGGACTGCAAAGCGGCCGTTCGTGCAGCGCTTGGGATGCGATTTGAAATGCGCAAGCTGAACGAGGCCTGGAAATCGGAAGGGGTCAATCAGCTCGCGTTCGGGGTGGGCATCAATCAAGGCGAAGCGCTGATTGGTAATATCGGATCCTACGCGCCACATGAACGGCTTGATCCGACGGTAATCGGCGATTCGGTCAACCTGGCTTCCCGCCTGGAAGGTCTTACTCGTGTTTACAGCGTGGACATTCTTCTCGGTCCGACCGTAGCCGAATATGTCCGCGATGAATTCCATTTGCGCTCGGTGGCGCGGGCCCAGGTCAAAGGCAAAACGGAACCGGTCGATATCTTTACCCTGGTGGGCGCTCATAACGGCGATGTCGATCCTGAGTTGATAAATTGGCTTAAGACCTACGAAGAAGGGCTCACTCATTTTCGAACGCGCAGTTTTACACAGGCCAAGATTCTCTTGTCTCGTTTCCTCGAATTTTATCCGGACGACTTCCTGGCCAAAATGTATCTCGATCGCGCGCTCGACTACGAACA
>JBDTZF010000045.1:0-19321 GCA_040005265.1 Verrucomicrobiota bacterium | reverse complement strand
GTTGCCGGGATCGAACCTCGAAGCAGTTCCGGTTACACAGTGGTTTTTACTTTCGCCAATACGCTAACGAGTGTGGCCGGGGTCAGCGCGACTGCGACCGGCCCGGTCCAACCCGGCCCGAGCAGTGGATCAATCGATCCGCTGGACGCGCATAACTATATCGCGAATCTCACCGCGTTGCCGAATGCCCAGAATATCACCGTCACTTTAAATACCGCGAACGACTCAGATGGCAACGTGAGCGGCGCTGTTCCAGTAGTCATGGGTCTCCTTAAAGGTGACACCACGGCCAATGGCAGCGTCAATTCAGGCGATGTCTCGCAAACCAAATCGCGAATTGGCCAGGTCATTGACGGGACCAACTTCCGCTCCGACGTGAATGCGAATGGCGCGATCAACTCGGCGGATGTCGCGAACGTTAAGTCGAATATCGGAACCGGTCTGCCCTAGGGCACGTGAGCGATCGGAGAATCGTTCGAGAATTTCTAAGGGGGCGAAGGTCTTTGAATTGCATCCCGGGATAAGTCCTCGCCTGTCGCCGGACCAGGTGATGGAGTTGCCTCTTCTACCGGAGTCGATTCCGCTTCGCGCTTTTTCTTCTTTGGTTTTCCACTGCCAAAAAAGCCGTCCACCAAATCTTTAAGGCCATGTCCCACCATTCGGTCCATCAAATTTGTTTTCGGACGCTCCACCGTTCCGCCGACATGGAAATCGAGTGCATAGTATCCAGGCTCATCGGCAGGATGAAAATTGTCGCGCATCATTTTGAAGAGCTGGCCGCGGACCTTCTCGTTAATGGCTAGTTGAGATTCGAGCTTTAGTTTGCCTTCAAAATTAATCGTGCCCGTGGCTGAAAGATGAATATTCGGCGAACGCAGCACAAGCTGGTCGATCGTCACCAGGCCGGGAGTGATGTGATACTTGGCCTCGGCCTGTTCCAAGTGAAGCTGGGTGAGTTCCTCTATTTGCAAAAGTTGCCCGATGGCTACTAGCAAACTGTATTGCCGCACTTGTCCATCTCGCAGATGGACTTCACCCCGGCCAACCAGGGCGTTCGGATCGGCGAACTTTCCGGAAGCTTCCAAGTTTCCCTCGATCTTACCCTGAATCGTTCCCTTGGGGCCGCCGGCATCCGAGACAATTTGATCGGCCTGCACATCTTTGAACGTCACCTCGGCCGTAAACGGTGAATCCTCGGACCCGGGTTGCATGACGAAATGACCGTCGATGGTTCCGCTCCCTACTTCTGCCGAAATTTTCGAAAGCTCCAATACATCAGGCTCGTAATTAAACGGCGATTGCAGCCGATTGAGAAAAAAGCGGTCGCGCAGCGAAATTTTTGTGACCTTTGCATTACCGCGAATGGAGGACGGCCCCCGGACGTTTGACCGAAAATCGACACCTTCGAAATTAGCTACCATGGCGCCGGCCCGATCGAGAAAACTGAAGTTGCCGTGACGCACGTTCACGCGTTGAACTTCGGTCCGAATCGACGGGGCTGAATCTTCCTTTGGCGGTTTTATATTTGCAATCTTGGGCGATTCCACGGGGGACGGCGCACTTTCCGCAACCGACGGCGTGGGCAAGCTCGGCGGCGCGGTGGCGATCTCCTTGGGCGGAGCTTGTTCTTCGCCTGCACCTGGTAACCGCCATTTTCCCTCCGAGTTCTGCGGCCAAATGACGTCCGGATTGATCAGCGACACTTCCCTGATGACAAGACGCCGCTCAAAAAGTGAAAAAATCCGAATGCGAAGCTGAAAGGTTTTAGCCTGCAGGAAGTCGCTTGAATCCACCGCGGGAACCTGAGGAATCACAATACCGCTTAATTTGAGACCGCCCCATGGGGTTACGCTGATTCGGCGAATGTGCAACGGGGTGCCGAGTCGCTGGCTGAGTTCCTGCTGAATCTTTGCTTGTATGGCCTTCGATTGCACATACATGTTCACGCCGAGCAAAAGAATCGCGGCAACCGCGATCAACGCTCCCACAGGAATCAAAATTACTCGGTGTAACCTTCGCACGCACAGACGTTACGCAGACCCAGTTTGAAGAAAAGATCAAAGCCCGTTACTTCCAGGACGAGTGACACCGTCGTCATTCTCAATCCAGCCGCATGCGGCGAACGGGCCAGCCGCTGGCGAACTCGCCTTGAGTCAATCGCACATGGTTCGGTCCTGTGCGCGACATCGCAATCGGGTGAAGCGGAAACGCTTGCCCGTAATGCCGCGGCCGAGGGCTTCGAAAAAATCGTCGCGGCCGGCGGCGACGGAACTATCAATGAAGTGGTCAACGGTCTGGCGGGGACCAACGCAGCGCTTGGTCTGTTGCCAATGGGGACCGTAAATGTTTTCGCGATGGAACTTGGCTTGCCGACAAACAATCTGCAGTTCTGCTGGGATATCATCCAGAGTGGCCAGACTCGCCTTGTCGATCTTCCCAATGCCAACGGAAAGTATTTTGTTCAGCTCGGTGGTGTCGGTCTCGACGCTCAAGTCGTCAAAGAGACGAGCGCCGCCTTTAAGCGAAACTTCGGTCCGCTCAGCTATCTTATTTCCGCCGCGCAAATCGCATCGCGCCGGCCGCCTCGCCTCTTTATAGAATCGGAGAACGCCTCCATTGACGAAGGCTCGTTCGTCCTCATCGGAAACGGGCGACTCTACGGAGGACCGTTCCCTTTCTTCAAACACGCTGTTATCGACGACGGCTTGTTCGATGTCGTCGTTTTCAAACGACTGGGCTATCTCGAAATCATCAAGTATCTCCAGGACGTTGTGTTTAGTTCCGACATACGGGTCCCCGAGATCGAATACTTCCAAACCCGGCACTTACGCGTAAGCAGCGACCAGGATGTCCCGGTGGAGCTCGATGGCGAATTGGTAGGCAATTGCCCGGTCGAGTTTCGGGTCCAGGAAAAGGGGCTGCGCGTTCTGGCACCGTCCAAAACGGGGTCATCCTGAGCGAAGCGAAGGATCTCGCAATCGAAGATTCGCTGGTGGCGGGGTTCTCTCCTCGTTCGTCGGGAATGCTGTCGTGAGGATCCTCGCTTCGCTCGGAATGACCGGTAAAATAGGGGGGCGTCGCGCGGATCACTGACCTGCTTCAATAGCCTCTAATGGCATTTTCTCGGCCGAAAAATCGGATTCTCAATGACATTCCCAGCCGTGTGCGATAGCATTTTTTAATGCCTCTATCCGGCCGCAAGCTGTTCTTTCGCACGCGGTCGTGGACGCACCCTCAGCGAGTTGTTCTCCTGGCACTAATCGGCGCGAATGTCGCCGTTTTCGTTACGCAGTTGTTCCTTGAAGCCTACGATCAGGGCTTCGTGCGCGACTATCTTGGGATCAGCGACCGCGGAGTTCGGGATGCTTACACCTGGCAATTCGTTAGCGCCATTTTCCTGCACAACGGTCCATGGCATTTTTTGGCGAATATGACTGCGCTTTATCTTCTCGGGCGCGATGTCGAATTGATTCTCGGCCAGCGCCATTTCTTTTACCTTTATCTCTTCGGAGCGATCGGCGGCGAGCTGGGACATCTTTTTCTCATGCCGTCGGATTCGGTTCTCCTAGCCGCTTCGGGCGGCGTCGCAGCGGTGATTGTCGCTTATGGAACAATCCTGCCGGAGCTGGAACTAAGCGCGTCCGCGTTCTTTTTCGTGCCGATCCGCATTAAAGCCAAACATCTTGCTTACAGTGCATTCGCGCTTGGCCTCGTTTTAATTTGTGTCAGCCGAACCGGAGCAATTGGGCACAGTGCATTGCTCGGCGGCTGTGCGGCAGGCTGGCTCTATGCAAACTTGCTTGGTTTCGGAAGACCCTCATTTGTCCAGCGCATGATCAACCGGCGGCGGGCTGAGACCTTGCGCTATCAGCAAATGAGCCCTGCACAGTTAATGGCCCAGGAGATTGATCCGCTGCTGGAGAAAATTTCGCGGCGCGGCGTCCGCGGCCTGACGAGGGCTGAACAACGCAGATTACTCAAAGCTCGCGAAACGATTCTGGAAAAGAACAACCTCGGTTAGCGAGTGAGGTGAGAGACCAGGCAATTGGTCTTTGTAGCGAATTGGCGGAGTCTTCCAAAGGATGCATCGCCATTCCCATTGGATCCAGGAAAAGGCCGCTGATTCGTTGCAGCCCTTGCAAGTCGAGCGAACTCTTTTCCAGTTGAGCGAAAACTGGCCCGCGGACGCGCCGGCACTTGCCGATCTTATCGCGACCTTTCCACTGGGCGAGGCAGCGCTCCTCCATCTTCTGGCCGTATCTCAAATCTGCGCGTCGCGACTGGCACGAAGTCCTGAGACATTTTTGTGGCTCTGCCGTCCGGAAATTTGCTCGTCGCGCCGGACCTACGGTCAAATGCGGCGCGATCTTCATGTCCTAACTGAAGAATCGATCGCCTCGAATAATTTCCGTGTACTACGATCCTGGAAGGGGCGCGAAATGATTCGGATCGCTGTGCGAGAGCTCGCCGATGTCGCTGCGTTAGAAGAAACAACCGCAGAGTTGTCCCAACTGGCGGAAATTTGTCTCGCCGAAGTTTTTGAATACTGCGATTCGGAATTGCGCCAGCGCCACGGATCACCCGAGGCTGAATTTACCATCCTCGCCATGGGAAAGTTGGGCGGCAGGGAGCTGAATCACAGTTCCGATGTCGATCTTATTTTCCTCTACAGCGAAGACGGCGAGGTGAACTCGCGCCTTACCTACCACGAATGGTTCAATCGCTTAGGCGAGAAAATCGTCGAGACGTTTGCCAGCGTTGATACGGAAGCTCCACTTTTCCGTGTCGATCTTCGCCTCCGGCCCGAGGGCTCGGCCGGACCGCTGGCTCGCTCATTAGCGAGCATGGAAAACTATTACGCAGGCTTTGGCGAAAGCTGGGAGCGTCTGGCCTTGATCAAAGCCCGCGAAATCTGCGGGAGCCGTGAGCTCGCTTACGAATTCTTGCAACATCTCCAACCTTTCATCTACCCGAAAAGTCCGACGCCCGATTTGCTGGACGATGTAGCCGGCATCAAGCGGCGCATCGAACGGGATGTGGTGGGCCACGAAAATCTAGCGTCGAACGTCAAACTAGGCGCCGGTGGAATTCGGGAAATCGAATTCGTGGTCCAGGCACTTCAGCTGATTCATGGGGCGCGCCATGCCTTTTTACAGGAAACAAGCACACTCAAGGCGCTCCAATCCTTGCATGAACTGAACCTTTTGCCGGGCGGGGAAGTGGTTGCGCTCGACCAGGCATATCGTTTTCTACGACGAGTTGAACATCGTCTGCAGATAGACGCGGAGCAGCAAATTCACACGGTTCCGCAGGACCCTGAGCAACTCGGAAGGCTCGCGCTGAGTCTCGGCTTTTTGTCGAGTCAGGAATTCTTCGCGGCCCTGCAACAGCAAATGAAAAGTGTGCGGGCCATCTTCCAGCGTGTCATTTCCCAAACACCAGCCGAAGCAGCTCCCATTGATCTCTCGATTTTCAACGAACAAAAACGCGCTGCGAAGACGCTCGCCGGGCTTGGCCAGGGCAGTGGCAGTTTTCACGTAGCGCCCCGGACGCGCCAGGTTTTTCGCAAGCTGCGTCCGCTTTTGCTTGAGCGTTTAGCCGGGACGGCGGATCCCGACGCAACTCTGAATCAATTCATCCGTTTCGTTGAAGCTTACGGGTTACGCAGTTTGCTCTTCGAATTACTCGTGACCCATCCGCGATTGCTCGAGCTCCTGATCAAGACTTTCGATACCAGCCAATTTGCCGGAGATATTTTGATTCGAAGGCCGCAACTTTTAGAGGAAATCACTCACAGCGAGACACTCGACCGATCCGTAACGGCGAACGAACATCTGCGTAATCTTGCGGCGCTAAATCCCAGCGGCGCAAGCCTTGATGGGGTTCGCGCCTACCGCCGAACTCAGTTACTGCGGATCCTGGTTCGAGATGTCCTTTCTCTTGTCGATCTTAACGGTCTCCTTGCCGAGCATTCCACTCTCGCCGAAGCCTGTCTCATCTTTGCCAACAGACTTCTCGGAAGCGACGAGGTGGCAATCATCGCGCTCGGGAAATTCGGCGGCTGCGAGATCAGTTATGGCGCCGATCTCGATGTGCTGTTCGTGGGTGAAGATGCTCGTGCTCCCCAAAATCTTGTGGCCGCGATGGCTCAGCCAAGCGCCGAAGGAAATCTTCCGGCATTGGATGCGCGGCTAAGGCCCGACGGGGAAAAGGGGCCGCTGGTATGCCCTCTCGCCGCTTACGAATCGTATTACGACCAGCGCGCTCAACTTTGGGAAATTCACGCACTCACACGCGCCCGGTCAATCATCGGCCCGAATCAGTTTATCGATATGGCCCAGCGTTACTGGCGCAGAACCGGCCAACGCCCCGATCTCTTTCAGCAGATCGACAGCATGCTCGAGCGAATCCGGCGCGATCGCGGGTCGGGCGCTGATCTTCTCGATTTCAAAACGGGCGCGGGCGGAATCGTCGAAGGCGAATTTCTTGTTCATGCCCTGCAGATGAGAGCGGGAATCTGGGAACCAAATTGGGCGAACGCTCTCGAGCAACTAGGCAAGGCCGGCATCCTGAGCGCAGCCGAAGTTTCGCAGGCGAAGAGTAGCTACGATTTTCTGCGGCGCTGCGAATCGTGTCTTCGTCGCCGGGAAAACAAAAGCGTCTCGGTTCTGCCCAGCGATCCGGAAGAGCAACGGCGACTGGCGGTTCGCCTTGGGTACGGCAACTTCGATGCTCTGGAGCGAAAATATGTCGCCGCTCGCGAGACAATTCACGCGCTGTATAATCGGCGCGTCAAGGATGCGGCAGGCTAAGTCTTCATACCGGCGCGCGAAAGCGCCGTTACGGATCCTGACGGTTCAGGGAACGACTGAGGATGTACAAGACGAAAAAGCTTACGGCCAATCCCAGGCAAACAATCACAAAAAGCAAGACGAGAACAGCGATGATGAATATCCAATCGCTTTTGCCCGATCGTTCCGGCTTGGCGGAGTAGCGCTTGAGCAACTCGTAGTTGCGGGCGTTCGATTTGAACCAAAACGAAAACGCATCGCCGATTCCGGGAATGATGCCGACGAGTTCGTTAACCAGGATGTTCGTCGCCATGCGAGCGAGCAAGACCTTCGGCAGGCCCGAGCGAGCCGCGGCGATCAAGGCGAGCGCCGAAGTGATCGCAGAGGCGGTGTCTCCGATTCCGGGAATCAAGCCGATGATCGGATCGAGGCCAAAACGGAATTTTGTTCCCGGCACGCGCAGGAAATTGTCCATCACAATCGCCAGCCATTTAAAGAACGGCTCAACCGAGGCGCGGCGTTCTCGATCTTCGGGCGGGAGAACTTCCCACTCGATGTCTTTAGCGGAGGAATCGGGTTTCATGTTCAACATCTGTGCGTAAGAGCTGTCATCCTGAGCGGATGCGAAGGATTTCTCAATCGTCGCGCGCCCGCAAAAACGAAACCCAAACTGCGGACATGAGGTCCCTCGCCGTCTACTCGGCTCGGGATGACAATCAGCAGATTAACCCGGGATTTCCTTCAGCATCTGCATGTTCGTCGGGAACTTCTTAACGAACATAAGGAGACGCTGGATGGCTTCCTCGGGTTTGTGACCAGCGAGGCCGCGGCGAATCAGATTGATTTTCTCCAGCTCCCACGGTTGCAGCAGAAGCTCTTCGCGGCGCGTGCCGGAAAGAAAAATGTCGATAGCCGGATAAATGCGCTGGTCGCTGATTTTCCGATCGAGCACCATTTCCATATTTCCGGTCCCTTTGAATTCCTGAAATATCAACTCGTCCATACGGCTCCCGGTTTCGATGAGCGCAGTAGCGACAATGGTGAGCGAACCAGCTTCTTCGGTGTTGCGCGCCGCGGCGAAAATCTTTCGCGGGATTTCCATGGCACGAGCGTCGATACCGCCGCTCATGGTTCGACCGCCGCCGCCGAGCGCGTTGTTAAATGCGCGAGCGGTGCGGGTAATGGAGTCGAGAAGGATGAACACGTGCTGGCCGGCTTCAACGAGCCGCTTGGCCCGCTCGATGGCCAACTGCGCGATCCGCGTATGGCTTTTGATATCGCTGTCGTTGGAACTGGCCATCAATTCCGCTGTCGGATGTGAACGCCGGAAATCGGTGACTTCTTCCGGGCGCTCATCCACAAGAAGAATAATCAGCTTCATCTCCGGATGATTTTTCGTGACGGCCTCCGCGATGTGATGGAGCAACGTTGTCTTGCCGGTGCGCGGCGGCGCGACGATCAAACCCCGCTGACCCATGCCGAGCGGAGTCATTAAATCCAAGATCCGCGTCGTGTAACGGTCTGGCACCGTCTCGAGCTTGATCCGCTTGTTTGGATTGATCGTGGTCAATTCCTCAAAAGGGCGGAGTCCCTGATATTTCGGGGGTTCGTCGGCGTTGATGGTGGTCAGCTTGGTCAATTGTGGGCCGCGGTTGCCGCGCCGAGTTTCTCCGTTGATCCACATGCCGTCGCGCAAGGCAAAGCGGCGAACGATTTCCGGAGTAACAAAAATATCCTGCGGGGTCTGCACGAAGTTGCGTTTCGGATCGCGCAGGAACCCAAAACCCTTGCCCGAGATCTCAATAATGCCTTCACCGAATTCCGGCTCCGCCTGAGCCTGGTCCCCGCCTTCGATGATCCCCTCAGCCTCGCGAGCCTGTCCATCCAATGTTTCAACATCGACATCGCCGCCGGCGGGTGATGAATTTGACGAATCGTTTGAATTATCGCCTCCGAAGCGATCGCCCCGACTGCGATAACGCCTCCGGGGAAAGCGGCGACGTGGCCGCTGAGGAGGACGTTGGTCCGGCCCGGCAGACTGCGTCTCCGTCGGCACGGGCTTGTTTTCATTGTTCTCTTCGTTCATAGGCAAAATACGTCTCGTAACCCGCTCGTAAGCGGCATCCGCAATTTCTGCGGCAAAGGTTTTTAGGCCGGCAACGTGGCCAGCAATTCGTCGGGAATTTCTAGATTTGAATAGACGTTTTGGACGTCATCATCGTCTTCGAGCGCGTCACACAATCGGAGCACCTGGCGCGCCATTATCTCGTCGGCAATCGGAACAGTCGTATCTGGAATGAATGTAAACTTTTGCCCATCGGTGGTCACGCCCGCATTTTTGAGCGCCTCAGCTACTGCGTATAGCTGATCGTGGGAAGTCGTAATAACATACTGATCCTCGTCAGTTGTCAACTCTTCTGCGCCCGCTTCCAGGGCGAGCTCCAGAATCCGGTCTTCGTCGATGCTCGACCGGGAAACGGTGATCTGTCCCTTCCGGTGGAACATGTAGGAAACGCTCCCGCTCGAGGCAAGGTTCCCTTCGTTCTTGGTGAAGATGCTGCGGATCTCCGCGGCGGTGCGATTCTTATTATCGGTGGCAGCTTCGACTATGATCGCCACGCCGCCTGGGCCGTAACCCTCATAAACAATCTCATCGAAATGCTGAGCGTCGTTCCCCACGCCAGTCCCGCGCTTGATGGCGCGCTCGACATTATCATTCGGCATACTCTGAGATCGCGCCGCCTGGATCGCGCTGCGCAGGCGAGCATTGCCGTTCGGATCGCCTCCACCGCTCTTCGCGGCGATGGTGATTTCCTTCGATAATTTACTGAAGATCTTGCCGCGTTTCGCGTCGGTCGCGCCCTTAAACCGCTTGATCTTGGACCACTTACTATGTCCCGACATAAGTGCGGAGTTCTATGACAATGCCTGATTGAAAAAGCTGCGATTACGAACCCATACCCCGCCCCGAGAATGGCTGGCGAGGGAGAATTACCGTGAATATTCAAGACGGTTGGCCGGCAATTGTCAACGCTGGATCGACTGCTTTGATCCGGGAGGCGAGACGCCCGCCTTACCCCCACAGGTCCGCCACGGACGGATTCGTCCTGTGGCGAACAAGATGCCTGTACTACGCTGCCGCCGCGGCGCCGGCCCGCTTGCGGGCATTGGCCTCGAGGATGCGCTTCCGCATCCGCAGCGATTTCGGCGTCGCTTCGACATATTCGTCGACGTCGATGTACTCCAGCGCGCGTTCCAAGGTCATCCGAAGCGGCGCTTCGAGCTGAATTCCTTTGCCATCCCCCTGGCTGCGCATGTTGGTGAGATGCTTCGCCTTGCAGGGATTGACCGGCAGGTCTTCCGGACGGGCGTTTTCTCCCACAACCATTCCCTCATAAATGTCTTCCTGCGGCCCAACAAAGAGCCGGCCACGCGCCTGAATATTATTGAGCGCATAAGCGGTGCTGATGCCCGATTCCATCGAAACCATCACGCCGCGTCCGCGTCCGGCAATTTCTCCCTTGAACGGCGCGTACTCCCGAAAAAGATGGCTCATTATTCCTTCGCCACGGGTCAGGTTCACCAGATCGGTTTCGAACCCGATTAATCCACGCGTCGGGATGATAGCCTCGACGGAGACGCGAGTCTCGTGATGCGACATGTTCGAAACCTCGCCCTTCCGATTGGCAATTGACTGCAAAATGTCACCGAGATTTTCGTTCGGAAGATCGACATACAGATTCTCGAGCGGTTCGAGCACGCTGCCATCTTCTGCTCGCTGAAAAATTACCTCGGGACGCGAAACCATCACTTCGTAGCCTTCACGCCGCATTTGCTCGACCAGAATGGCGATCTGCATCTCGCCGCGCGCGTTGATCTCAAATGCGCCGGCAGCTTCGGTATCCTCCACTTGGATCGAAACGTTGCCGCGCGTCTCTCGAATCAGACGCTCACGAACGTGGCGCGCGGTAACAAATTTTCCTTCGCGCCCGGCAAATGGAGAATCGTTTACCAGAATACGCATGCGAATCGTTGGCGGATCGATGTCCACGAATTGAAGCGGTTGCCGCTCCTCCGTGTCGGTGAGGGTCTCACCGATGTAAACGTCCTCGAACCCCGCGAGGCCAACAATGTCGCCGGCGCTGGCCTGCTTGATTTGGACCTGTTCCAATCCGTCGTAGGTGAAAAGAGATGTCACGCTGCCGCGCTCACGACGGCCATCGCGATGAATGCAGACGATCGAATCGCCTATGGCCACTTGACCGCTGACGATGCGTCCGAGTCCAATCCGGCCGATGTAATCACTATAATGAAGGTTCGACACCAGCATTTGAAAGTAAGGCTCGTTTGAAACCGTTGGCGGTGGCACATGCTGGACGATTGCCTGAAAGAGCGGCGTCATGTCTTCGCTCTTCTGATTCAGCTCGCGAGTGGCATAACCGTTCTTGGCACTCGCATAAATGATAGGAAAATCGAGCTGTTCGTCCGTCGCCTTTAGCTCGACAAAAAGATCGAACACTTTGTCGAGAACCTGATGCGGCTCCGCGTTTTCCCTGTCGATCTTGTTGATGACGACGATCGCCTTGGCCTTGTTCTCAAGCGCTTTGCGCAAAACGAAACGCGTTTGCGCTTGCGGGCCGTCGTGAGCATCGACCACCAGCAAAACGCCATCGACCATTTTCATGATCCGCTCGACTTCGCCGCCGAAGTCCGCGTGGCCGGGCGTATCGACAATATTAATGTGATAGCCATTCCACTGAAAAGCGGCGTTCTTAGCCCGAATCGTGATCCCTTTTTCGCGCTCGAGATCCATTGAATCCATCACGCGCTCTTCGATCTTCTGATTGGAGCGAAATGTGCCGGATTGCCGCAGCAATTGATCGACAAGGGTGGTCTTGCCGTGATCGACGTGCGCAATAATGGCGATGTTACGGATCTTGTCCATGAGATGAATCCAACTGCAGGGCGGGCGCGTGTTCCAGGGGCTTCGACCGCCGGCTGAGAGGCGTGTAATATGCACGCGAACACCGGTGGCGTCAATGGACGCAATCCACAGGACGCCGTTCCTGAGCGATCCGCGCCTAAAAACAAGCTCGCCTCAGCCGAGGCTGAGGCGAGCTGTTTGAATCGACTTAATCTATCGCCTTACGGCAGCGCAGTTCCAAGATTCGCTTTCTCTATGCTGACGTCGGAGGCGTTGATGCTCCCGTTGGCGTTCACGTCGGATCGGAAGTTGGTGCCGTCAACCGTCAGCCCGATGCGCGCCTTGGTTTGCGAAACGTCACTGGCATTGGTCGCGCGATTGTTAGTGCTATCTCCGACAAGGAATCCGACCGGGACGACCGCCGGACTGACGCTTCCCCCGCTGACCGATAGAGTCAGAATCTGCTGATTCGATACACCGGTGAGACTAACGATAAGATCGTTGCCGCTGACAACGCTTCCGGTAACACTGCCAGTCGCGGCGGATGGATTGTGAGCGATAACGCTCGCGCTCGCGCCTGCCGGACTGGAGGGATAAGTGAGAACGATGGTGTGGGTACCCGCGACGCCGCCGTTACCAGTGCGGTCTTCCACTCCTGATAGTCCGGTAAGTGGCATCGGGATGGAGAACGACCCCGCGCCACCGTGAGTCTTAACGGAAACAGCAGTAGGAGCAGGAGCACAAGGACCGGGACCGCTGCCCGCGCCGATAAGGCCCGAGACCTGAACGCTGTATGTCGAACCCGCGGGCTGAGCGGCGTTGGCCTCTTGCACCACGACCACCAGAGTCGCACTAGCCGGCACATCCACCGCAAAGGTATTGACGGTGTTCGGGCTGCCGCCTGGATCACCGAGATAATTGATGCAGACGTTACCTCCTGTTCCCACACCCGGAGGCGTATAGGAGTTCAAGTAGGCCACCGGAATGATGTTGCCGGCGGCTCCTCCGCCGGTCGCTGTGGTCGTGATTGTGGCGCAAGCCGAAGCTGGTCCATTGGTGAAGGTTAGAACGTCGTAGCGCCGCGCTCCGGTTCCCAAAATGTTCGGACAGGCTTTTGCCGATCCGCAAATGCTCGTTATGGCATTCCGCCCCATGCGACCTTCCTGTGAGAGGTCACCTGCGTCTAACGAGCCGCTCACCGTCTGCGGTGGCGCCTGGCAGGTGGGCAAAGAGAACGAGAACACACTCGTGCCACCGGTAAACGAGACTGTCAGTGTGAAGTTAATTGTCGTACCGCAAGCGAACGTGTTAGAAGTACTGACCGCAAACGGGATCGTATTTGTCGAGTTGCCGTTCTCCGTAGTGACTGGATAAGGCGAATTTGGCTGGGTGATCGTCACCTGTGGAGTCGATGTTGAAAGCACTGCTGATACGTTTTGACCATTCAGGCAGCCATCATTCACGATCGTAACATTAAGGTTATTACATTCGTTAGGTTCGATCACGCCATCTCCATCACCGCCCGACACTGACACCGAGGAGGATTGGTAAACAAACTTGGCCACGCCGCTCAAACACCCGCTCTGGGTGGTGGTCGCCCCGTTGGTGATCGTGACATTGAACGGACCGATTGCCGTGCAAGAATGCGCCGGATCGCTGATCGTGACCGAATAACTGCCGGGCGAGACATTCATCGAGTAAGTGCCATTGGGCATTGTCGCGGCGGAGAAACCACTGGAAGGACCGCCCGAGACCTGCACGAGCGCATCTTTCAATGGCGCGCCAGTATCGCATGCGGTGATCGTTCCAGCCAAAGTCCCCTGCGGCGGAGCCGATGTCCCGGCGAACTTGAAGGCGCCGATCTTTGTCTTCCAGGCGAAACCAGCCACGGGGCTGGTATTGTAATACTCGTTGGCATACCAGAAGGTGGCGTCGTCGGATGGGTCCAGACACATACTGCTGTAGTCGCCCCATCGGTTACCGGTGCCGATTTGCACTCCGGTTCCAGCAAACATTGTCGCCTCGCCTTGGGATAACATGCCAGCTGGGTCGCCAAGCAGACGACCAGCGTAGGCGAGAGACGGGAACACACTCAGGCTCGAAATGCTATACCCGACAGCCATGTTGCCGGCGTTGTCGACCGCCGTGCTTCCCATCCAGCGCTCATTGCCATCGGGGACTGGCGAACCTGCGAAGGTCCCCTGGTCTTGCATTGAATACGGGCCACCTGGACTCGTCTTTTGCAAAATGTAGTAGCGCGTGGCGGCAATGTACTGTGCGGCTGTCGGAAAAATTCCGGGCCCCGGTGGGACCCCCGCATTCACGGTGTGGCACGTGGTGAGCGTTTCAGTGCCTCCGCGGTTGAAGTACTGCATGCGGAACATCAAACGGTCTCCGATGCTGTCGAGGTTATCAGCAGCGGCGGCCGGATTTGGTTGTTCGATGTCGGCGCGCCCGCTGGGGTTACGCGAGTCGAACGCAGCCACCAGGAGTGGACTCTCCGGACGCTCGGTAAAAGTCGAGCCACCGCTAAAATCTGCGTGGAAGTTGAACAGTCGCACTGCATCCGACGGATCGCCGAAGGCGTCATCCGTGAAGACGGAGAAAACGTTAGGGGCACCCACGGGCGGCGGAGTCAAACCGCTGTAGTCCGACGGGATCATGCCGGACGAGGCCTGGCTCAAATTCGGGCCGGCATTGAAATAAACATATGTCGCCGACGGATCACCTACTAGCATCTTCGACCGGTCGAAGGCGAAGCAGCCAAATCCGTTATAAGCGCCACCATTCGTGAACTGCCGGTCTGTATAATAGTAACCGTCCGGCCATACGCCGAACTTCGGATAATCCGGGAACTCGGCTCCCGGCGTGATGAAATCATAGACCCAGTACGCACCTGTCGGGTCGCCGGTTTTCGAGATGGCGATGGCTTGATGGTACGGCGGCGACGTCTGGCTCGCGAAAGCGAACTGGCTGATCAGCCATCGATTCGCCATGCGATCATAGAGAACGATCGGGTCGCCATTGTCGTTAGCGGCAGCAACTCCGCCCAGCGACGCGAAAAGAACGCTCATTTTGAAAGCCGGACCGCGCGGAACTCCGGCCTTGTCATAGATACGGACAAGCGTGTTTACAGTTTCCACGTAATCATTCGGGCCGACAGCACCATTGGTATCGGGCGGGGCGGAGCTTTGTACGCCGACTCCCTCGAAAGTAAGTATAGGCGCAGGAATATTTGTCTTAGGCTTCGCCTCACCTGGCCGGGCTGACTGGAGGGCTCCGTCTCTCTGCTGGGGCGCAGTCCGGCTTGGCTTCCTTTGCTCGCCGCTGTTAAGCGGATTGATTTCCTCGCCTTCTCCTGCCAGCGAGAGGTCAACTGAGGTACCGGCCCCGATCAGTTCTCGCAATGGTTTCGTCTCGGCAAAGCCAACGGCATGCCCGACTATCGCGGTCGTGCTCGGGCCTTTTGCTGCTGCATCTTTATTCGCCTTCGGCTTTTGGGCCTGGCCTGGCATCACGAAAAGCGCGAGGCCGATTAGGGTGAGAATTGCAATGAGAAACGTTGCTTTATTACGGCGGATCATGGGACCTCCCTGGTCTTTTAAGGTTTAGCCGGCATTCGCATGCCGGCGAGATTGTGGAGAGCGTCATACTGATCAGCCCAGACGCCGCGTGTCAATCTTTTTTCCGCGTTTTGGGAACTATCTTTAGATTTTGCCGATTCAAAGTACAAAAAGGCCACTCGACGGCGACTTCATGCGCGCGCCGAATTTCAAGCGACCTTTTCCGTGCGGTGAATATTGACCACCGCGAACTCAGATCGGTGGATCGTTCAGACGCTTCCCTTTTTTGTGCGCTTTAGGCTGCGGCTGGCCAATGCTCTGTCCGCCTTGTCCCTGACTTTGCGGAAACTGCTGGATCTGCTGCTGTTTGTGATGCTTGCCGCCACCACCACCACCTCCGCCACCAACCTGACCCGTTGATCCTTGCATCATCATCGGGTTGGCGGTCTGTCCGCTTTGCTTGTGATGCTTGCTGCCCTTGCCGGTTCCTCCAGTTCCTTGACCAGTGGCACCTTGACCGGTTGCGCCTTGGGTCGTCATTTCGGTGTCGGTCTGTCCGCTTTGCTTGTGACGCTTGCTGCCCTTGCCGGTTCCTCCAGTTCCTTGACCAGTGGCGCCTTGGGTCGTCATTTCGGTGCCGGTCTGTCCGCTTTGCTTGCGATGCTTGCTGCCCTTGCCGGTTCCTCCAGTTCCTTGACCAGTGGCGCCTTGACCGGTTGCGCCTTGGGTCGTCATTTCGGTGCCGGTCTGTCCACTTTGCTTGCGATGCTTACCGCCCTTACCGGTTCCTCCAGTTCCTTGATCGGTTCCGCCTTGCGCACTCTTTAATCCCTTGAACGATTGGCCGGGATGTTTCCCACTGCCACCAGCGCCTAACGCATTTGCGCTGGAACCGTTGGTCGCATTTCTACCCTTGTGATTTTTCCCCGGGTGCTGATCGAATCCGCTCGTTCCCCCAGTGCCGGCTCCTGTTCCCGATCCCGCAATAATTTGCCCCTTATTTTTTCCTTTACCGAGCGGATGCTGATTGAATCCACTCGATCCTGCGCCGTCCTGTCCACCAGTCGTCAGATTTTGCGCATCGACACCTTTGTGATGTTTGCCGCCGGGATGAAGATTCCCACCCGCATTCAAAGCGTTCTCATTGCCCGAACCGTGCTTTCCAGTCTTCATCTGGCTTGCAACGTCGGCAGGTAACGTGGCCTTGGTATTTTTCGAGTTCTTGCCGCCGTTCTCTTTAGCGATGTAATTCTTCGCCTCTTTTTCAGCCTTCTTATCTTTCCCCCAACCGTGGCCGATCTTGTCCGCGCTGAGCGACTCCGCAGTTTTAGGGAGATGCTTCGAGTTTTTCTCCCCTTTTATATGAGGAGACATCAAGCCGAGTTGATTGCCTTCATGCTTGGAGAATTTCCCGCCCATCTTTCCGGGATCATCGTAGCGATTGACGTGAATCTTCTCGCACTCTTTCCCGCCGTATTTCTTGATTTCCCTGTTGCACCATGAGAATTCCGGCCCGCCACAATAAATGTTTACATGTTTGTTGTAACAGATGTTGGTGCAATTGAACGTGTCGATAATGATCCTGGTATTGCGTTCGCGTTCATAGATGCAGCCGCATCCAAAATAGGAACTGGATCCGAAATCGCGGATGTGAATGAACGTGTAGCATTCCGGCCCGATGTTACATGACTCATCGACCCACGAGCTGATGCCGACGTTGACTTCGCACCCGGCTTCCGGAGGCAAAGGCGCCCAACCGATACACGAACACCCCGACTCGTCCCGGCCGCGGCGCCACGAAACCCACGAGCCTGCCCATACTTTCCCCGGCACCCACGCCCAATTACAGCCTGTGCTCACCTTGCACCAGCGTCCGTAATGATAACACGCCCACGCCCACGGCTCGTCCGAATCAAATGTCCAGCCGCAATCGTCGCATTCGCTAAACTTCCCGTTCGTGTACGGACACCAACCGGCCGGTACGTTGGTCGGTTGCCAGCAACGTTTCCATTTTCCGGCGCTGATCCAACGTCCGTTGTTGTTGAGCGACTCGCTATTATAGAAATCATCGCTGTCCACGCCCACCTCATCGGATTCCTGATTCACTAAACCGCTCGTTAGTCCCTCGTCACCCCCCGCGCTTTCTCCACCGCCGGCGTTATCTGCGGTCTGTGAACCCTGCGCTCCGGCCTCGCCCGCCGCTGTCCCCGATGGAACCAGCTGGTTGGTCAAAGCATACAAGACAAATGGTGTGCTCCCCGATTTCTGCGTAACCGTCACGCCCGGGGTGGAATCGCCATCCCAGGTAAAGCGATAGTTTATATAATAGGTCTGGTTCGGGTCCTTAAATCCGCCCGCCGACGTGCGGGCATCGTCTTCATTAAAAAAACCGGTTTCCACTGGCGCCTGGCCGTCGCCAACAAACGACAAATTCACTTGTCGATTTTGCCCCGAGGGATTGGCGATATATATCCGCAGGTCGTAGGTCGCTTCGGCCTCGAGGCTTTCCGGATCGAGGACGATTTCCTGCTGCGAGTTATCGGTAGCCCCATTGTTGAATGTCATGTCCGACAGTGTCTCCTTGAAGGTACCGTCCGCCTGGATACTCGGGCTTGCTCCCCCGGCATTGGAAAGACTCCCCGCCAGGGCATTGACCGTGCAATTGTCCGCCGCGGCCGACTGTCCATTTGCAGCCAACGCGGAAAGCGTTATTCCGTTGATCACGCGATTGGGTCCGCGAGTATTTCCGCCGTCCACAGCACTGGTGTATTGATTGTCGGTGCTGATTCCGCAATTAGCGTCGCTTTGCACCGCCGGAATCGCCTGGTAAAAAATTGTTCCTGCGTTCGACGAAGCGACGCTGAGCGCGAATGCCAGCGATATTGCAAGGTGCGACCAATATTTTTTCATAGCGGTAAGCTGACTTCATCGGCATTTCCCGCTGCACCCCTTGCCGAAGCGCCGAGATTACCGAGGCGTCGCGGAAGCGGTCAATCTCAATTCTATGCCGCTACCGGTTCAGTGACCGGCTCAATCCACTTGCCGTGCTCGCGGATTAGATCCTGAAGCCGATCGACTGCTTCGGCTTCGGGAATATTGAACTTCACCGGGGTTTTCCCAACGTAAAGATTCACCTTCCCCGGCGCACCGCCGACATAACCGAAATCCGCATCGGCCATTTCACCCGGCCCGTTCACGATGCAACCCATGATCGCGATCTTCACTCCCTTGAGATGCAAAGTGGCCGCTTTGATCTTCGCGGTCGTGGTTTGCAAATTGAACAGCGTCCGACCGCACGATGGACATGCGACGTAATCTGTCTTGAAAATCCGCGATCCGGCTGCCTGCAGTATATTATAAGAGAGCCGCAGCGCCTGCCCCGGCGCCTCCTCGCCTTGCACCAGAATCGCATCCCCAATTCCGTCGCAAAGCAGCGAACCGATGTTCGTCGACGCGGTGAGGAGCGTATCGAGAAAATCTGCAGGGCGTTTCTGTGAAACGCCATCATTTTGACCGGCGTCTGGCACAGACGCCCTACAATTCAGAACGTCTTTCAACAAAATCGGATGTCTCGGATTCAAACGACCCGCCAGCAACCGGAACGCCGTAATCATGGCAAGATCGACATCGTCCTTTACGGTCACGAACTGCGCTGCGGGCTCCGCATTCACTTTCGCGATCGCCGCTTCATCCCGCGGATCGAGTTCGATCACATTGGCGTTCTCATAAACAATCTCCGGCTTGTAATCGCCCATCTTGTCGATCTTATGCGCAATCTTCTCGAAGCTCGCCTGCCTAACGACCACGCGAATCAATTCTTCGCCGCCAAGTTTGATCTTTTGTCCGGGATCACCAATCCCGGCCACAGTAATCGTCTCCGTCGCCCGCTTTTGATACGAAAACGGATCAAAGGAGATTTCTGACTGCTGATTGTTGATTGCCGATTGCTTGCCCCTTTCCTCTTTCCGCTTGGCCATCTCCACCAGCGCTTTCGCCACCGGAATCTCATGCGGGCTATCTTCCGTCAGCGAAACGCGAATCGT
>JBDTZF010000143.1:0-5747 GCA_040005265.1 Verrucomicrobiota bacterium | reverse complement strand
CCTGCAGCATCTGCTCCAATCGAAGCTGATCGGCTGCGTCCAGCGGGCTCTCCCCCTGAAGACCGGCGGTCATCAACTCCGCGATGTCGCGATGCTTGGCAATGGCCATGCGGATCACGGTCCACTGCTCCATGGTGGAGTTGTGTTCGTTCCGCTGGAGGGCGGCCGTATTTTGTTTGATCTGTAAAGCAACAAAGATCAAAGAAGCCACCACGGCCACCGAGGCAACAATTTGTGCGAGATAGGATATATGTTCGAACGACATCGGTTTAACGTTCCGTGGACCTAACATCGTAATAAGCAGAAGTTTTCTGCCTATGTCTTGGGGTTGCCCCTAATATCGGCTGCAAATGCAGAAGGTCAGTCGGCATTTTAGAGCGGTTCGTCCCGCTAAGATAGATGTTCTTCCAAGACAGGAAAAGCCGTTTTCGCAGCCAGCGCACCTCGCAAATTACTCGACCTGTATTACGACAATTCCCGCGCCTTCGCCATTTGTAGCGCCGAAGGCAGACCGTGGTTTTGCGGAAGGCAGGAATCCTGACCATCCTGTTTCCTGTGTTCCTGATTTTATATTATTAGGGAATTTTAATAACTGCTGTATAGTTCCGCAGTCGCAGCTCAATCGCTCCGCGCAGGTGTGCGTCCCCCCCAACTGCATCGTATGGAAATAACCCTCACAAAGAACCGTGCGCTCTATTTCGCGCATCACACCATCGGTAAAGAGCGGGCCGCGTTGTTCCGTCGCTTTCGCGTCGCGTCGCGCAGTCAAACCCTGGATGGACACCGGCAACTGACAAACGGGAACCCGTCGCGAGGTCGCACACTCGACGAGAATAGTCTATGAGGCCGAGCTAAACAGATGCACACAATTGAATTTCACCAGATTATGCAGGACGCTCGGATCGCGCATGCCATAGGGCCGATCGTTCGCAATCATCACCTCGGGATGGAAGAAGCGGCCGGGGTGCTGCGGCAGAGCGGTGTGGCCAGGGCGCAGAACGTGGCGGAGATTGCGACTAGCGGATGGTCTATGGCCTGCTCTTCCCAAATAGCGACAGAGTAATCAATATGCCGACTTATATTTACGAAACCACCGATCCCAGTAAGCCAAAACGCGAGTTTGAAGTGAAGCAGAGCGTGCACGACGACCCGCTTCGGGTCGATCCCACGACGGGCGAACCGGCGCGGCGCATCATTTCCGCCGGCTACAGCATACTCATTCCGGGTGGATCACGAGGTCCTTCCGTGGGGTCGGTCGGCTCGCACGCCGAGTAGAGGTATGGCGGCAGGTTAGGGATCTCAAGAAAGCAGGAAGACTTTGCTTCTCGCTGATATTCCTGCCTTCATTCGCGGTTTCCGAAGCCACTCTCTGCGAAGCTATTCCCTGCATCTGTTCATTCCCATTTTCGATTTCCCGATTGGGACACTGCGAGCGTTTCAGGCTAAAAGAGCCATTCGCGCGGCCTAACTGGACTGCGAACGCCGGGTCCGGTAGCGCATCGTGACCGAGAAAACGACGATGGTGATTCCCAAAAGGACGGCGCTTGAGGGCTCGGGAACGGCCCCGGCCAGACCCGACAGATTGGCGATTCCGGTGTTGAACAAGAGCGTCTTGGTGCCGGTGCTTGGATCAATCGAGTAGAGGTTTCCATTATTGGCGCTGCCGTACAGAGTGCCATCGATCGAAAACGCGACATCAGAGATCACGATTTCCATCGGGCCGACAGGAGTCATCTGCCCGCTAACCTGATTAACGAGATCAAGATCTTCGGCATGGTTGAGGGAATTCCCGCGCGAAGCATATAGGACATTTGCAGAATTGAAGGCGATCCCGGTCGCGAATGAATTTCCAGAGCCCATCAACGTCAACGAGCTAAGGATGTTTGCATTCGAGGAATTAATCGTGACAAGCACGCCGACACCGAGGTTAAGTTGATATGCGCTGCCATACAGAACGCCCTGTGAGTTGAATCGGAGCCCGTCAATATGGGCATTAGGATCTGAGAGCAACCCAACTACAGTCGCCATGCCGTTTACGGGGTTGATGGTCAGCAACGTGCTTTGGGCTGAGCTTCCACCGGAAACACCGTACAGAGTGCCATTGCCATCAAAAGCGATGCCCCCGAGGCGATCGAACCCGGTATTCCCGACCAGGCTTACAGCCTGCGTCGTTACATCTATTCGATAGATCTGCCCGCCGCCATTCGCATTGAGGTCTCCAGTCGAGCCGTAGAGGATAGTGTCGGCTGTTGCTGATGGAATAACCGCTACCCCCGCAAGCCCGATCGCTAGAAGCCCAATGACACGAATTCGTAGGAACATCATATCGCGAAGTGTCTTAAGAACGTGGATCGTTTGTCAAGAAAAATGGCCAGTACGGAACCTCAGAATGGGACGACGGTAGAGGCGAATCTCCGACCAGGGAGGCAAGCGGGTATCTTAGAGGACTAACAAGATAATTTCTCGCCGGCAGAGTTCTCAGCCAATTTTGTTGCAAATCAAGGTGTTGATGCTCGTGGGCTGTCGCGTTTGTCTGCATTAGGCGTTCTGGATTCTGGTCGGATCCGGTTCTAACATTCGGGATGAAACGCCTTGTTATCCTCCTGTCGCTCGTCGCGTCGGTATCAATCGCATCGGCGCAACCGATTGTCGTCATTGTTCGTCACGCCGAAAAAGAAACGAGCGCTAGCAAAGATCCGGATCTTTCCCCGGCAGGTAAAGCGCGGGCTGACGCGCTGGCGCGGATGTTAAAGGACGCGGGAATCGCTGCGATCTTCACCAGTGAATTTAAACGAACTCAGCAGACCGCGGCGCCGATCGCATCTTCGTCAGGCGTGAAACCGACGATCGTAGCCGCGAAAGATACCGCAGCATTGGTGTCGAAATTGCATGAACTCAGCGGCAACGCGCTCGTTGTAGGTCACGGCAACACAATTCCAGAGCTTGTGAAGGCGCTTGGAATTGATGCGCCGATCGTCATTCCGGACAACGATTATGCCGAGTTATTTCTGGTTACGCTCGGCGAGAAGCCACAGCTGTTGCGGCTGCATTATCCGCAGTGACCACGATGGCGAGAGTCGGGAATCTGGGTTGGCGATTTCTGCCTAACTTTTATTGCCGTCGTCCTGGCCCGGAGCGAGGAGATGGCCGAAGAGGCGGCCGGCAACGAGGAAGATAACACCGGCGATTCCGCATAGAGCGGAATGCATCAGCCAGAACTGTGGTGCAGGCATTTTTTCGAGGAAGCCGCCGATCCAACCGACGAGATTATTCGCCCCGAAGAAGGCGAGGTAATAAATACCGATGATCGTGGCGGACAGGGCGGCTGGTGCGACGCGCGCGTAGAGCGCGAGCGAGACCGGAAAAACGTTCGCAAATCCAATGCTGTTCAAAAGATGAAAGGTGATGAGCCAGCCAATCGAAACTTTATTTCCCGAATGGGCGGCGATTGTCGCGCCAATGGCGAGCGAGATGAATCCGGTCACAGCGATGAGGCTGCCGATACCGAGTTTGGTGATTTCGGCCGGCTCCGGAAATTTTCTCGACCAGAGTCGCCAGAACACAACCGCACCGGCCAGACAGCTCACCGACAGGATGGAGTCGAGGGTAATCAGCCACGTCGTCGGCATTTTCTTTCCGAAGAAGACGAGGTTCGCGGTTTTTTCAGCCCAGATGAGGTAGGCATTGAAGATTTGTTGATTGCCGATGACAGCGAGCGTGAGCACTGGCAAGAGCACGAGCAGGGCGATGATGCCCATCTTTTCACGATGGCTCAGGCGAGCTTTTTCGGTGCTCGCGCCTTTTTCCACAACGGGCGAATCGGGCGGGAGATGTTTTCGGCCGACCAGATAAATCGTTAGGCCGATCAACATGCCGACGCCGGCGGCGCCGAAACCATAATGCCAGCCGTACACTTCGCCGAGTGTGCCGGCGATCAGCGGCGCGGCAATAACGCCGCCGTTGATAAATAAATAGTAAATCTGGAATGCGTCGGCGCGCCGGTTGTCGCCGGTCGGATAGAGCGCGCCGACCTGGCTGGCCAGGTTTCCCTTGAAACAGCCGACTCCGGTGAGCAGGCAGAGGAGCGCAAGGAGGAACGAAAAGTCGAACGCCATGAGAAAATGACCGGCTGACATAAGCAGCGCGCCGATGGTAATTGTGCGAGTGCGCCCGAGAACGCGGTCGGCGATCAATCCGCCGCCGATCGGTGTGAGATAAACGAGACCGGTGTAAAGGCCGAAAATTGCCGAGGCGAGTGCCTGCGTTGAGAGCGGTCCGCGATAAATGTTTTCGAGGAGGTGTCGGAATGTCCCAAACCCAGCAACGTTTTCGATGTGTCCGGGAAGCAACAGCCGGTTAACCATGTAGAGCACAAGCAGCGCTTGCATCCCGTAATAGGAAAAGCGTTCCCAGGCTTCGGTGAACGCGATGTAAGCGAGACCGCGCGGATGGCCGATAAAACTGCGATCTTCAGGATTGTGCATGGCAGCAAAAGTAAGAATTAAAAGTTAAGAAGGAAGAAGAAAGAGTTGTGCCAACATTTTTGGCGGACATCCCTTGTTTGTAGTGAATGCCGTTCCAATCCCGGCGCGCGCCGCCACCACGAATGGTCAATATCTCATCGTGATCTTCTACGGCGCAGAGTTGGATGGCGTCTTTGTTGTCGTTCATAATGAGTGATCTTGAATCTTAACATCCGCAGATTACACAGATTAAAACAGATTTTTTGCCGACTACTGAGCGCAGCGCTCTTCGAGTTCTGCGCAAATCTGCGAAATCTGTGGACAAAACGCGAGCACTGCCGCGTATTTATCGGCAATGAAGGTTCCGCGGCTTGTACCTGCACCGAAGATCGACAAGCGATCGGACGATCAGCTATTCCGGCGCGCGAAGGAATTTTACGAAACGATGCAGCGCCGGCGAACGATCCGCGATTTTTCCGATCGTACGGTGCCGCGCGAGGTGATTGAAAACTGTATTCGTGCAGCGGGCACGGCGCCGAGCGGAGCAAACTTGCAGCCGTGGCACTTCGTGGCGATCAGCGATCCGGCGGTGAAGCACGAAATCCGCGTCGCGGCGGAGGCGGAGGAGAAAGAATTTTACGAACATCGCGCGCCGAAAGCCTGGCTGGAAGCGCTCGCTCCGATTGGCACCGACTCGAATAAACCATTCTTGGAAATCGCGCCATGGCTCATCGCGGTGTTTGCGCAGCCATTCCGAATTTTGCCGGACGGAACACGTTCGCCGACTTACTACGCGATCGAGTCTGTCGGAATCGCAACGGGCATACTGGTGACTGCGGTGCATTCGTGCGGGTTGGCAGCGTTAACGCACACGCCAAGTCCGATGGGTTTCCTGAACAAAATCCTCGGCCGGCCTTCGCACGAGAAACCATTTGTTCTTCTGGTCGTCGGCCATCCGGCAATGAATGCACCTGTTCCCGACATCACGCGCAAACCGCTGGGCCAGATCAGTTCGTTCAAGACAACGTCTTAAGAACCGAGATGTCGCGATCGCGCGGCGTGTTCGGCAGACCGACAGGAATCGCAGCGTGAATCTCGTCAGCTCCGCTGGTTTCGGTCGTAAGGAATAATATTATCCCATTCCTCGGCAGACGAGCGGGCGACAAAGGCGACGACCGGTTCCGTGTCGCTCACATTGAAGACTTCGTGAGGCACGCCGGGTTTGATGTAAATGAAATCGCCGGCTTCGTTTTCCAGGACTTGCTTGAGCCCGGGCCCAAACTC
>JBDTZF010000004.1:0-53626 GCA_040005265.1 Verrucomicrobiota bacterium | reverse complement strand
ATTTCGCCGGCTACTTCCAGCAGGAGCTCGAGTTTCGCGAGCGCTGCGATTTTCCCCCATTCAAGCACGCGATACTCATTGCGGTCCGCTCAGCTCACGAAGCGCGGGCAAAGTTTTCCGCGGAAACCCTTCAGCGCCGATTAAAGGAAGCGCTGCCGAAAGAGTTCATTCTGGGGGAGCCGAGCCCCGCGCCCCTGGAAAAACTGCAAGGCCAGTTTCGTTTTCACATTTTGATTCGCGGCGAAGCCATCATGCGCTTGAGCCGGCTCGTCCGCGAAACCCTCGACAAGCTTCCGTTTCCCGAGGATGTGACCGCGGCCGTCGACGTCGATCCTTACCAGTTACTCTGATCATTTACATTAACCGCGCGGGTTGATAGAACGTCATCATGAAAAGATTTCTCGCCGCGATATTGTTAGTCACAGCGCTGGCGTCATCATTCAGCAATGCCGAATCCGGCGGCGGAACGCTGAGCAGTTTTCTGGCGGCGCAGGGACTGGTGGGCGCCAAACTCGAACGGCGTTTTGGCAATCATCTCCAGCTTCCGGCTACCATTAACAACAGGCGGGCGGTCCTGATGGTCGACACCGGAGCGCCGATCACGATCATCGACAGGAATAGCGCGGGCACATTTGGGCTGAAGGTTGAAAAAACCAGCAGCACAGTAGGTGGCGCATTCGGCACACGGTGGGAGCGGTACGGAGTAAGCATGGTGAAGAGCATCGCGATGGGCAACTGCACGTTAACCAATGTGCCAGTCGGCCTGTCCGACGAATCGGGCATGAACAATGACGTTGGCGCTGCGGAAACTGGAACGAATATCAGGGCATCCGCCCTGAGGGCGCATCTCAATGGGCTTCTCGGCTCGCGTGAGATGCGCAAGTTTGGAATGATTATCGATTGCACCCGGCAAATGCTTTACGTGAATCCCAGCGGGTCGAGTGCGGCGCTCAGCCAGAAACTGGCAGGATTTCTCACCGGCAGAGGATTTACCCGGGTCCCGATGCGGTTGAACCCAAACAACCATTTCGACGTGCAAGGCGCTCTCAACGGGCATTCGACGCACTTCATCGTCGATACCGGCTCGTCCACGACACTAGTAGACAAACGCATTGCAAATCTGGCGAGCGTCGGTTTTGTCCCGACTGGCCTCGGAGCTGAGACCGGCACAGGCAGCGTCGAGCGGATCAGCAGCGGCGGCGTGAAAGAACTAACGATCGGCACCTTCACGATTGCTAAAGCAGATGTCTCTGTGGCCAATCTTTCGGGCGACGTCCTGCTCTCAAAATCCGCCGAATCCAACGCGGGGCTCCTCGGCGCGGAATATCTCGCACTTAACTTCGCGATCATTGATGTCGGTGGCATGGCCCTCTATCTGCGCCACCCGGATTCCCGCTGAGTTTTTCGCATTCGGTCGCATAACGCTTCGCCGGTAGACCCCAAACCACCCCCGCGGCGGTATGTTTGGTGCTCCCAATACCGGGCACGCCGCATTCACTGACTGCGGCTGATTCATGCAGCCGCAAAATGTAATCCAGATCGACAATGGGGGGCCGCCACCTTCACAGGTAACCTCGGCATCAACCGATCTCTTCCTAAACAGCACCCTCCTGGCTGGAATCGATGAAGAAACGTATGCGCGCCTGCGGCAAAAGATCGAAGTGATCCACTGCGTTTCCGGACAAATTCTTTTCGAAGAAGATGAGCCGGGCGATTCGCTCTACCTGATTGCCCGCGGCTCGGTGAAAATTTCCAAGCGTGGCCGTGCCGGGCAGCAGGAGACGCTCGCTTATTTGATGGCGCCCGATTTCTTTGGCGAAATGGCGTTGATCGATAGCGGGAAGCGATCGGCCCAGGCGGCCGCCATGGAGGAAACCGTTCTCGGGCGGATCGATCGTGATAGCTGGGATTTATTGCTTCGCCTCGCGCCGCATGAAGTGCTGAGCAATTTCACCCAGACCAGCGCGAAGCGGCTCCGGCACAATAACCAGCGTTTCATCGAAGAAATGATGCGCAACGAGCGGCTGTCACTCCTGGGCACCACCATCAGTTCCATCATGCACGACATGAATAACCCCATCATGTGCATCCGCGGAGCCTGCGAAGTGATGCGAGCCACGATCCATGACGAATTGACTAACAAAATGGCCGGCCTGATGAGCGATGCCGTTGCCACCTTGGAAGCGATGACGCGCGAGCTGCTCGATTTCTCACGTGGCAAGACGCAATTGAACATTCGCTCGATCAGTGTCGCGGAGCTTCTGCGCCTTCTCGAATCCGACTTCTCCAAGTGCCGGCCCATTGCCGAGGTCCGCGTGGACATGCTTTATGATGGGTTGCTCCATGTCGATCGGCACCGCTTCGCGCGCGTTTTCGGGAATTTGATACGCAACGCGCGGGAAGCAATCGCCCACTCGCCTGTTCGAATACTTCGCTTCACCATCAAGCCGATCGAAACCGGCGTCCGTTTCGAGGTGTCCGACACCGGGCATGGTATTCCACCCGATCTCCTGCCGCGTATCTTTGAACCGTTTGTTACCCAGGGCAAGACAAACGGGACCGGGCTCGGCCTCGCCATAAGCAAGGCTGTCGTGGAGGCGCATCAGGGCACCATCTCTGTCACGAGCAGCGACAAGGGCACGACGTTTCGGATCGATCTTCCCGCTCGAGCCTGAACTTCGCCGGGCCTAACAACCGAAGAGCGAATGCTCGCCATCCACGCCTTTGATCATGAACGAACCGAGCGCTTTCGTTTCGAGCAGAGGCCCCATGTTGGATTGCGCCGATTCACTTAACATGGAGGAAAATTTGTTCGTGGCCGCGACACGTTCGATCCGAAATAGGAAGTTCACATCGTGCCCGAGAGTGCTGACTTCGCCCGGCGCGGCCGTTGATCCGAAGACCGCGGACCCGTAATGCAGCGCCCAACGAAAAGGAGGGTGGTGTTGCAATTGGCGCGCGCGCAACAGCTTGATGGCGGCAGCAACATTGGATGTCTCGCAGAATCTCGTATCCCAATACACCAGCAATCCGTCGCCGAGAAATTTGCTCACGTTTCCTTTTTGTTCCTCGACGATGCGACGGCACTCATCCAGCCACGCTCCCACCATTCGGGCCAAATCTTCCGGCGGCAATTCGCTCGTCAAACCCATGAAATTTTCGATGTCCAAAACCAGAAACCAACAGGTGAGCTCGTTAACGTCGCGCACCGTCATCTGGCTCAGAGTTGCATAGATTTCGTCTTCGTCGTTCGATTGATTCTCGACTTGAAAAATCAGGCTCTGCTCGCCGATCTGGATGACATCGCCATCATGCAAAACCACTGGCTCAATCACCCGCCGCCCATTGAGATGAGTGCCATTGCTGCTGCCAAGATCGACAAGTGAAAACTCGGAGGCGCCCTGCGCATGCACCAGCGCGTGACGCCGCGAAACCTTGTTCGATGCGAAGACGATGTTGTTCCCGTTCGCGCGACCGAGGGAGAAAGTCTTGCCCAGTAGCGGAAAACGCCGGCCCCCGAGGTCGAGCCATGCCGCTAATGCCTGCGTTGTCATTCGTTAACGATCAAGCCGAATGCATGCCAGCCGCCCCCGGCGAGGGCATGCCGCGTGCTTTTTTATACGTTCAGTATGCCAGGGAATTTCCTCCCCGAACTAGAAGCCGAGCTCGACCAGACAATGCGGGGTGTCGTGGGCGGGACCCAGCTCTTTAATCGCTTCACTCTCCAGAAAGTCCTCGGGCGCGGCGGGATGGGAGTAGTCTGGCTCGCCCAGGACGAACGGCTCGATCGTCTGGTCGCGCTAAAACTGGTGCCGGACGCCGTTTGCTTCGACCCGGCTGCCCATGAGGACCTGAAACGGGAAACGCGCAAGAGCCTGATGCTCACCCATCCGAATATTGTTCGGATTTTTGATTTTATCGAAGAGGGAAAAGCCGCGGCGATCTCGATGGAATATGTGGACGGATCGACGCTTTCCCATTTGCGGGTGCAGAAACCGAAGAAATGCTTCGAAGCGCGCGAGCTCGTTCCGTGGCTGATGTCGTTATGCGATGCGCTGGCTTACGCGCACGATTCCGCGCGGCTGGTTCATCGCGATCTCAAACCTTCGAACTTAATGGTCAACAGTCGCTCCGAGTTGAAGGTGGCCGACTTCGGCATTGCCTGCACTCTCCTCGAGTCGATGAAAGGCATCAGCATGCGCACTTCGAGCGGAACGCTCAATTACATGAGCCCCCAACAAATGATGGGCGCGGATCCATCGCCTTCCGACGATATCTATTCGGTTGGAGCAACTCTCTTCGAGCTTCTTGCCAGCAAGCCGCCCTTTTACGGCGGTGACGTCTCGTCGCAAGTTCGCGATGTCACTGCGCCAACCGTTGCTCAGCGGCGCGCCAAGTTCGAGATTTTCGGTGAGCCGATTCCCAAATACTGGGAAGAAACTATCGCCGCATGTTTGGCTAAAAATCCCGAACGCCGCCCACCCAGCGCAGCCGCCATTGCGCAGCGACTTCAGCTTGGTGGTGGAACGCTCCGCGTCTCCGAGTCCGGGAAAGAGCCGACGCTGGTAAAATTATTTTCGGCGATGCCGAAGAACGTGATCGCCGTGGCCGGCGCCGGCCTGGCTGTGCTCGTCGGTCTCGCCATTGGTTTCATGCTCCATCGCTCGCCGTCAGCTGCAATTGCAAGCGATGCGATCAAATCGCCACCCGCTCTGGGCTACGCAACCGAAGTTCAAACCAGGCCGACCATAGGGATCAACAGCATCGTCGCTCCACCCACTAAACTGGCCTCCGCAACGCAAGTGCGATCAGCGGCCGCCGCGCCGACCCGAAAGGTAACCGCGCACAATGCGGCGCTGGAACTGACCACGACTCCGGCCGGCGCGACTTACTCAATTTATCAGGGTGTCATCGCCGGAAAAGTTAAGCCAACAGCTCCGCCGATTCGCAGTGGCACCGCGCCCGAATCGATAGAAAATCTTTCGCCGGGCCGCTACACCATTTTCTTTCACAACGAAGGCTGGCCGGATGATCGCACTGAAGTCTCACTGGATTCCAACGAAATCCTTCCAGTGGATTACACATTCCCGCACGGCACCGCCACGATCACCAGCAACCCGGACGGGACCGAGATTTTCTATCGCGACCACTCCGTCGGCCACACTCCCGTCACTGTCGATCTTCCGCTCGGAAAACAGGAATTGGTCGCGCGTCACCCCGATTTTCCCAAGCGAACCAAAACGGTCACCATCGAAAACGCCAGGGAAGCTGCGGTCGCTTTTCAACTTCGCTCCACTGGCCATTCGGGACCAAAGCCAACCCCAACTCCGACCGGGTTCGGCAAACTCGGGAACAGCCTGAAAAAGATCTTTTCAGCCCATCCCACCCCGACACCGCGAAAGAAGAGATAAGACGGAAGTCACAGGTCACAGGTCAGCGAGGGCGAACGAATCAGGAAAAAAGGAAAGCAGGAAGGTTTTCCACTTTAGACTTTCTACTTTCACCTTTCTTAGCAGTCCTCCGACTTCCGACTTCCGACTTCTGACCTCTGTCCTCTTCGCCAACGGACGAAGTCGCCGTGGCGACCACCCTCTGGTTTTCTACTTTTGCCTGGAACGGCGGCGGCGGCAATGTGAATTGGAGCACTGCTGGCAACTGGACCGGTGGGGCACCGACCAGCTCATCCGCTACGGACGTGATTTTTGCCGGGACCACCAACCTCGGAACGTTGGGCACGCCGCTCAATCAAAACATCGCCAATCCCTTCCGGCTCAATAGCATTACCTTCGGCAGTGCAGGAAGAGCCTTTTTTGGCGGTGCCCTCTGGAATTCAACGGTGGAGCTACAAACTCAACGTAGAGAAGATGGAGACACCGAACACCAGTCTACGCGTCAAAACCGCGACTTGCGAGGGAGCCGGCAGTCGGATTCGAACCGACGACCTGCTGATTACAAATCAGCTGCTCTACCAGCTGAGCTATGCCGGCGAAAAAAGGCGGCGCATACTAGCCCAGGCGGGCCCGCTAAACAAGTTGTCGTCCTGGATGGAACCAAATCTGCTCGACAATCGGTCCAAGACGTTGCAGTTTTACGACGTTCGCGCGATATAAGGGAGCGCTTGGCTGTTTTATGAAGAATACCAGGAAAAAATGGATTAAACCCGCGGTGAAAAGTGTGCCGATCTTTTTCGAGTGCACCTGCTACGCGGGCGCGATCTGATCGGTCGGGGGTAAATCGATTCGCATTCGTGTTCTGGGGAGCGCGGCGGGTGGCGGCCTGCCGCAGTGGAACTGTTCCTGCCCGTATTGCGTCGCGGCGCGAACAGGAAGAATTTCTCCGCAGACCCAGTCGAGCATTGCGATCAGTGGCGACGATCGAACCTGGTTCCTGATTAATGCGTCACCCGATCTGGCGCGCCAGATCGAAGCAACGCCGCAGCTGCAACCGCGCCCCGACTCGCCGAGGAACAGTCCAATCGCCGGCGTTCTTCTCACCAATGCCGATCTCGATCATGCGCTGGGCGTATTATTGTTGCGGCAACAGGAAAAGCCGCTGGCCATTTATGCGACTGAGGAGACTCGAGCCGCACTCGATTGGATCGACATCGTCCTTAACCGTTTCAGCGGCATCGACTGGCGGATGATCGACCTCTCAAGACCTGACCGTTTAAACCGGTCACCTTCGCGCGACTGGATTTCGTTAGGAGGGAGGATCGGCTTTCGAGCGATTGAACTGCAAAAGAGTGTGGCGTTTCAATTCCGGGACGACGTTTCCGGAGCGATCGTTGTGGTCGCGCCGGCTGTGGGTGAGCTGACCGTCGAATTGCGCGAGGCGATCAATTCTTCCGGCGCAGTTTTCATTGACGGTACATTCTGGAATGAAAACGAATTGCGTGCCGTTCGTCCCGGTGCCCGCAGCGCGCGGGAAATGAATCATCTGCCAATCAACGAAGGCAGTCTCGATTTCTTGCGGGATTCACCGGTCGTTCGAAAAATCTACACGCACATTAATAATACCAATCCAATCCTGACGCCCGGCTCGAGAGAGCGAACTCAAGTTGAAGATGCGGGAATCGAAATCGCGTGCGATGGCATGGAGATTATTCTATGACCGGCGGGATTTGGGATCGGGAAACGTTTACCACAAAGCTGCGCGCGGTCGGCGAGCTGGCTTATCACGACAAGCATCCGTTCCACCTAGCGATGAATGAGGGCCGGCTTTCGCCCGATGCCCTGCGCGGCTGGGTGGCCAACCGCTTTTATTACCAACGCAATATTCCGCGCAAGGACGCTGCGATTCTTTCGAACTGTCCGCTCCGCGAAGTGCGCCGGATGTGGATTCACCGCATCGTCGATCACGATGGCAACGCCGAAAACGAGGGCGGAATCGAAGCCTGGCTGCGGCTGGGCAAAGCGTGCGGATTATCGATCGATGAACTGCTGGACGATCGACATGTTCAATCGGGAGCGCGGTTCGCGGTCGATGCCTATGTGAATTTTGCCCGTAACCAGCCCTGGCCGGTAGCCATTGCGTCATCGCTAACCGAGCTTTTCGCGCCCGACCTAATGGCGACACGGATCGCTGCGTTCGAAAAATTCTATACCTGGATCGAGCCGGGCGGACTCGATTATTTCCGTCGCCGCGTCACTCAGGCCCGGCGCGATTCCGATGAAGCGCTTACGATCACACTGGAGCATTGCCACACGCCCGCGCTTCAAACCGAGGCTATAAGCGCGCTCGAGTTCAAGTGCGATGTTCTTTGGTCCATGCTCGATGCGATTCATCATGCACAAAATATCTGACACCGCGCAGCCGCGACTCGCGCGCGGAGTCCGGCTGGAGACCGACCCGGTAACCGGCAAAGGCGTGTTGCTTTTCCCAGAAGGCATCCTGGAACTGAACGAGACCGCCCATGAAATTGTTACGCGTTGCGACGGCCGAACGGTGAACGACATTATTGGAGTCCTGGCCGAAGAGTACGATGTCGATGCTGCGGTTATCGCCGCCGACGTGCGCGAAACGCTGACCGACCTGCATCGCCGCAAACTCGTGGAGCTAATATGAGCCTAGCTCTCGCTAGCGTTGCAACGGGGAACGAAGCGACTACGCTCGTTAGGCCGACTAGCACTACGCTGGTTGCAATTGTAGCCGGGATCGAAGATCCCTCCTTTAAGAATCGGCATCACCGATGCTCTCTAGAACATCCCGCATGACCCCGCCGCGCCCGTACGCATTGCTGGCGGAACTGACTTATCGGTGTCCGCTGCATTGCCCGTATTGTTCCAATCCTGCGCGGGTGCGAAACGACCGCGAGCTGGCGGCGGCCGAATGGTCTCGGGTGATTCGTGAAGCGGCTGCGCTGGGAGTCCTCCAGGTTGGTTTCTCCGGCGGCGAGCCACTCGTTAGGCAAGACCTGGCGGAGCTCGTTCGCAGCGCGCGAGAGGCGAAGCTCTATACAAACCTTATTACTAGCGGAATCAAGCTGGACGAAACCCGCGCGGGAGAGCTACGTGAGGCTGGTCTCGATTCCGTCCAGCTGAGTCTTCAATCAGACGATGTCGACCTAGCCGATGAAATTGCCGGTGCCCGAGCTCACGAGCGAAAACTCAATGCCGCAGCGGCAGTTCGGGCAGCAGGAATTTCGCTGAGCCTCAACTTTGTTATTCACCGGCGTAATATCGATCGCTTGCCGCAGCTCATCGAACTGGCCGAAACGCTCGGTGCGGAACGGGTCGAGCTCGCCAACGTGCAGTTTTATGGTTGGGCCTTTTTGAATCGTGAAGCGCTGCTTCCTACCCGGGAACAAGTGGAGCGCGCCCGCGAAATTGCCACCGCGGCGAAAGCGCGCCTCGCCGGGAAGATCGATATTTTTTATGTGCTTCCGGATTATTACGAGACGCGACCGAAGCCCTGCCTGAGCGGTTGGGGACAACGTTATCTTACAGTCAATCCAATCGGCGATGTGCTTCCGTGTCCGACCGCTTCGTCGGCAATTCCCGATATGCGTTTTGAAAACGTTCGCGCCCACCCGTTAGACTGGATTTGGCGCGAATCGGAAAGTTTTAATCGATTTCGCGGAACGGAATGGATGCCGGAGCCGTGCCGGAGCTGCCCGCAAAAGGAGATCGATTTCGGAGGCTGTCGTTGTCAGGCCGCGTTGCTCACCGGAAATGCGGCGAACACCGATCCGGTTTGCACGTTGACGCCGAATCGCGCGCGCGTGGATGAAGTGTTACGCACGATCGAGCGATTGAACGGCGATTCAGGCGATTGGAAATATCGAACCAATCCGCAGAAAGCAGAGCACGAATCCGAGCTGTTTCCTTCTCCGCGGTGACTTGATCTGTGGCGCAAACGCGCCGGAGTTTACCGGCGGTGTCGAGAGACCGATGTGACGCGACCGAGGCTTCGGCTCTTGGTCGCCTGTTCTTTCTTGCCGCTCCCGCGATCGGGTGCACTGACGCTTTCTCCAGAGTGCGCTTTTACGAGCGATACGTCTGAGCCATTGATTGCGCCATTGGCATTCACATCAGTGCGGAAGTTGCTCGTCGTCACGGTTTGCCCAATCTGACCCTTGGTTTGCACAATATCCGTCGCGTTAACGATGTTATTGTTGCTCGTGTCTCCAACCAGCACGCTCATTGAAACCGGTGTATCGGGCATAACCTGCAGGAATTGGTCGGTCACGCTGCTCAAAGTGACGGTGAGTGTTTGCGGAGTCGTCACGCCGGTCAAGTTAACGGTTAAGGTGTTGCCGGAAACGATCGGACTTCCCGAAACGCCCCCTGTTCCGCTGGTCACACTGGCGTTACCGCTCTCCAGATTGTTACTGAACGTGAACACGAGCGAATAATCGTTGCTCCCGCCGCTACTGCGGCATTCAACGCCAGGGAGCGGGATATCGAATGTACCCGCGCCGCCATGAATCTTGCGCGACACGGTCGAACTGAGTTGAAGCGCGGCGACCGGAACCTTAAATGCATAGACCTTATTGTCGTTGGCGACGTAAATGCGCCCGCGGGCCGCGATGCCGCTGACATTGTAGCCGCGCGTGCCGGTCATTAATTCGTTCGCGCCGCCGCCGGAAAATACAACGGCTCCGGTATCTCCATTGTAACCGTGCAAGCGCTGGTCTCCGCCGGCACCGACTACCCAAACGACCACTTCATTCGTGCCGTCGGTGGAAGTGACGAAGGGTGAGCTACGACCGCTTTGGCCGGTTATCGACCATCCCGCTGCAATGGTCGGTGGATTGGCCGCGGTGATTTTGAAAGCGGTGGTCACGCTGCCGCTCGCGCGGAAAACGACATATGTCCCTTGTGCGGTCCGATACGTTGCCGCCGCCTGAATGATCGCGCTGCTGCCGACATGTGACGAACCGACCGGCAGGCTAACCCCGCCCATCGTGTTGCGGTTGATCAAATAGGCGTTGCCGTCCTTGCCCAAAGCAACCAGCAAGGCAGACGGCGTTGCGCCGGGGACATCAACGACAATGGCGCCCGACCCGCCAAGATCAGTGTCGCTGCCGTCCAGCGCCGCCCAGTTAGTTGGTGCCCAGTAATCACTAGTAGCGCCGCTAAAGACCGGCCCCGGTTGAAGGCGAATGACCGCTTCGCTTCCATTCCATGTCGCCCCTCCGCCACCGTTGCCGGTGGTAACGAACGTATTCGTGCCGTCGCTGGAGACACCACCCGGGCCCCATATTCCGGCCCTGGTCGAGGTCGTGGCAAAAGACATCACGACCGCGGGATTGCTTATCTGCACGCCCACCAATCGGCCGCGATAACTTCCGCAATCGCCAAAGCGTCCCCCGTACGGCGCATAAAGAATGTTACCGACGAGGCCAAGCGCCGCGCGCTGACTCTGCACCGACGAATCGAACCCGGCGACCGCAGTATTTAGAGTCACCGGCCAGCCGGCATTGATGGCACCCGTGTCGACATTCAGGGAAAAGAGTTGATGTCCGATGCCGTTGACCTCCGCGTCGAGGAAGAGTGACCGCGAGGCAATGTCCACGATTGGTGTCCCGGTAACGCCTAACGGATTAATGTTTCCACACGGAAGCCCTGACGTTATTGGCGTTCCGACGTTTCGTTGCCAGATGACGGCGCCGGTCGTCGCGTTGAGCGCATACACATTGTTCGATTGCGTCGCCACAATGACCATCGGTCCGCTCGGCCCGCCTTCGACGTATAGCGGTTGCGAATAGACGTTACCGACGATCGCGCCGTTAAAGTTCGTGTCTCGCGTCAAACTAGCGGAAGCACTTTGCGTGAATGCAGGAACAACATAGAGCCCATCACGCGAGGGATTGTTGTGATGCTGAGTGACGTTGACCGATGCCTTTGCCGGAATAATTGCCGTCAACAGAGCAACCCGAAAACCGGTCCAAATAATTTTGAAAAAAGAATCCTTCACGCGCCTCCCTTGTCTACGATTCCGAGCCTGAATAGTAGCACATGGCGTTCTCTTATCCCAAGCAATTGGCACCAACCCCGGGATGTAAAATGAGCCGCGGGCCAGCTATTTTGTTGGCCCGACCCGGTTCTTTTCGCTTTTGGAATCGAGCATACTCGCGCTTTCCCCGGAGTGCGCTTTTACCAGGCTCACATCGCTGCCGTTGACCGCACCATTGGCGTTCAGATCAGTGCGGAAATTGCTCCCTGTCACCGGCAGTCCAATTTGACCTTTAGTCTGTGCAATATCCGTCGCGTTGACGACGTTATTGTTGCTCGTGTCGCCAACCAGCACGGTCATGGAAACCGGCATATTGGGCATGACCTGCAAGAATTGGTCGGTCACGCTGTTCAGAGTGACGGTCAGTGTTTGCGGAGTCGTCACGCCGGTCAAATTGACAGTCAACGTGTTTCCCGAAGCCGTTGGGGTTCCAGAAACACTCCCGATCCCGCTAGTCACGCTGGCGTTACCACTTTCGATGTTGTTACTAAAAGTGAAGACGAGTGTGTAATCACCGCTGGCCCCGCCGCTGCGGCATTCGACACCAGGCATGGAAATATCAAAGTCCCCGGCGGCGCCGTGTGTTTTTCGAGAAACGGTAGAGGAAAGGGAAAGAGACGGGACCGGCACTCTAAATGCGTAAACTTTATTGTTCGCAGCGTAGTAAATCCGACCGCGGGCAGCAATGCCGGTGTTCCATTTTATAAGTCCCGTCATTAATTCGTTCGCGCCGCCGCCGCTAAAAATCTCACCGCCCGTATCCGCGTTGTAACCATTCAGCCGCTGCGAACCACCGGCCCCGGCGCTCCATACAATGAAATTGTCGGTGCCATTCGTGGTAGTGACGAAGGGCGTACCTTCGCCAGATTGCGTCACTAACCACGCACTGCTCATGGTTGGCGGGTTAGTGGGATTAATCCGATAGGCCACCAGCATGTTGCTTGTGCCCGCACGAAACGCGAAGTACGTGCCCACGCTCGTGCGATAAGTGACTGATGATTGGCCCCTCAGCGTGGAACTGGAAACACTTGCTGAATTAACCGGCGCGACGATGCCGCCGAGATTATTGCGATTAAGAAGATAAGCATTGCGATCTTTGCCTAACGCCAGCACAAGCTGCGACGGCGTCGCGCCGGGTACATCGATAAGCATGGCGCTGCAGCCGCCGAGATCGGTATCGCTATTGTCGAGACTGAGCCAATTCGTTGGCGCCCAATAATTCGTCGAGGTGTTGGTGAACACCGGGCCGGCTTGCAGCCGAACGATTGCTTCTCCACCGCCCCACGTACCACCGGTGCTAAAAGTGTTGCCGGTAACCACGTACAGATTCGTCCCGTCGCTGGCCACGCCGGAATGCCCCCAGATTCCGCCACCCAAAGCGTTCGTAGTCCAACCCACCACTGCTGCAGGATTGTTGATCTGCACACCAACCACCCAGCCATGGTAATTGAGGCAATCCCCATTATGCCCCGAATATGGGACATACACGATGCCGTTTACGACGGCGATTGCGCCGCGATTGTTGTGGTGGTCTGCATTGAAAGCAGGAAAGGCGCTGTTCACATTCACCGGCCAGCCGGGATTCGTCGCTCCGGTGTCTACATTCAAAGAGAAAATGAGATGTTGTTTGGTTGCGCCGCCGTCCGGTGACGTCATGGCATCAAAAAACAGGGCGCGCGACGGAAGATCGACAGCCGGGGTGTCGCTGATGCCGAGAGGGTTTATGGTGCCGCACGGAAGCTGTGAAGCGGGGACCGCCGGGCCCACATTCCTCTGCCATATCACTGTGCCCGTGATCGCGTTGAGTGCGTAGACGTTGTTCGATTCAGTCACCGCAATCACCATCGGTCCATTCGGTCCGCCTTCGATGAACAGGGGCTGGGCTAAAACATTGCCGACGATCGTGCCGTTGAAGTTGAGGTCGCGGGTCAAGTTGGCGGCCGCTGAAGGTGTAAAGGCAGAATCGACATACACGCCGTCACGGGAAAGGTTGTTGTGCTCCTGCGTCACGTTAACTGCAGCCTTCGCTGGGAGAACTGCAGTCAATAAAAAAACCGATAACCCGGCACCAATAATTTTAGAAAAAGAATAATTCACGCGCCTCCCTTTAGCTACGATTGCGACCCTAAATTGTAGCACATTGCGTTCTTTTCCCCCCAGCAATTGCCGCGAAGCTCAGACTATTTGGGCGCGCTAAAAATTGCGACGCCCCAGGGCCCGTTGCCAGTCTTAATCCGATTCAATTCCTTGCGCGTTTTTACATCGACAACCGATACGTCATCCGACGCGCCGTTGGCCGTGTAAAGCTTCGCGCCGTCTGGACTGAGCGCGATTCCCCAGGCGCGATTTCCAACCGGAATCGTTGCGCTAACCGTGTTCGTTACTGTGTCGATCACCGCAACCGTATTTGCGCGGCCGGTTGAGACAAACAACTCCTTGCCATCGGCAGAAATCGCCGTTCCCATCGGCAACGAACCCTGAGCCAGTTGAATTTTCGAAATCAGTTTGTGCGCCACGGCATCGATCAACGCGACATATCCGCCGTTCTCGCAGGCGACATAACCTCGCGCACCGTCCGGCGAAAATGCAATCGAGCGCGGCCGGCCACCGGTTTCAATTTTTGCAACGACGCGCTGCGAATCCGCTGCAATTGCGAACACTTCGCCTTTCTCTTCGCAAGTAACATAAACCTCGCCATTGACTGGATTTACGCCGACGCCTTCCGGTTCTTCCGACACCTTCACTTTCCCGCGTGCCTGGCCGGAACCCACGTCGACAATCAACGCGCTGGCGTCGTCTTCGTTTGCCACAAACGCGAGTTGTCCATCCTTGCTGATTGCGAATTGCTCCGGATCGGAACCGACATGCCAGCGGTCAATTAACTTCCGCGCGGCTGGATCGATCACGCCCAGTCCGTCGGCGGTCTTGTCGGCGGGCGCGCGGCCGGTGTCGACGCCCGGCGCCATTCGCGGCGAGCCGCTCAACGCCACCAGAATCCGCTTCCCGTCAGGCGTCACTTGAATTCCGCGTGGTCGTTTGCCCACTGGAAACGTCGCTGCTACGGCATCGGTAGTCCCGTCGATTACAGTCACGTCGCCGGAGCGCTCATTGCTCACAAACACATAATAGTTCTGCGACCACGCGAATACGGAGGACACACCAGCGACATGGATCCCGCAAATAATTGCCCAGACGAAACGACTCATATTGCACGCCTACATCCTGTCAGCTCAACGATCAACTCAGCCCTCAGATCGCAGCCCCAGCGCTGGCCGGAATCTTTATTGGCGTTAACGCTTGTTCGATCTCCGTGCGCGCAGACGCCATCCAAGGCGGAAGACACAGGTGCGAACCAAGCTCTTCCACTGTTTCATCCACTGTGAAGCCTGGTGGCTCGGTCGCAATCTCGAAAAGAATGCCGCCGGGCTCACGAAAATAAATGGAATGAAAATAGGTGCGATCCATTACCGGGCTGACGTTGTAACCAAGGCCAATCAAATGTTCGCGCCACTGCAACTGCTCGTCATCGTCCTTGGCACGGAATGCAATGTGATGAACAGAGCCCGCTGCGACTGCTCCAGGTCCGCCATCCGGCAGATGAATCAAATCAACGATCCCGCCCGGGACGTTGTCGCCTGCCGCGACAAAACGAAAACGATTTCCTGATTCTTGAGCGAGACGATAGCCGAAGCTCTCGGTCAACAACGTTGCGGTGGGCTCATAAGTTTTCAGCGCGGCTGAGACGCCGTGAAACCCGCGCAGAGAATGTCGGGGCGGCACCATCCTGTCCGGTCCGGCTGTTTCCTTTTCCGCAACGTCAATGGCAATGAGTTCGAGCAACAATCCATCCGGATCAGTAAAGCGAATGGTCTCCTCGCCGAATCGCGCCGGAATTTTCTCGGCTGTTACGTGCTGCTCTTTAAAACGCTCCAGCCAGTAGCCTGCTGAATCGGATGCAATGGCAAAGGACGTCTCCTCAACCTGGCCGACTCCGCGATGCCCGTTCCGCGCGCCAGGCCATGGAAAAAATGTCAGGATCGTTCCCGGTGTACCCCGTTCATCCCCAAAGTATAAATGATAACTGCCGGGATCATCGAAGTTGACTGTGCGCTTCACTAAACGCAGCCCGAGCAATCCGACATAAAAATCGAGGTTGCGCTGCGGATCGCCCGCGATGGCGGTGACATGATGAAGCCCGGCGATTTTCAAATTCACAACCTTGGTTGCGCCTGCCGCGCAGTGGATGTCAATCCTACGGACGCGACCGCGACGTGACTGAAAGCGGCTCGGCGGTTTCCAACGTCTTAACGACCGTGCTGAGGTAAACCGATTCGGGATAAAACGCCTTGTATTTCGTGATCTCGGCCCGGTTCATCACTTTGAATCCGTAACGCTCGAACATTCTTTCGCCGCGTCGGCTTTCAAAGGTCACGATCTGCCCGTAAACGTGTTTCTCGCCGCATCGGTAAAGATAACTCAGGTACGCGCTCATCAGCGCCCGAGTGGTGGACATTTTTCGCGCATCAGGCAACAGATTGATGTGAAAATGCGGCACCCGCCGTGGCGCCGCCGGAACCTCTCGCCAGCCATGCGCCAGGGTCCAAAGGATGAATCGGCGCGATCGTGCGTGATAACGGAAATAGCGGCTGAGCGCCTTCAGAAATAGCGAGATGTTCTGCCAGAAAGAGTAGAGCTGATTCCACAGTGGCTTGCGACACCCGAGCAGATAACCGCGAATTTCACCCTCAATTTCCACCACGAAGGACGACTCCGGTTCGTGGTCGGTGTAATAGGTCGTCAGAAAATCGGCGAATAATTGTCGATCCTCGTAAACGGGATCGATCGGCGAGCCCAGAAATCCGGTCTCGCAACACAACTTGCGCACCGCGTCGCGATCCGAGCTGCGGTACCCGCGAATGATGAACGGCTTATGATTGTCGTCCCTGTCGATCATGAACGGCGGTAGTTTCGACATACCTCGCGATAAATGCAAAACAGTTCCTCGAAGACGCGCGGCCAGCTATACAGCTCTCCGGCCCGCCGGGCCGCGTTCTTGCCCAGGATCGGCAAAGGCGTTGTGCTCAACGCTTCGATCGCGTCGGCCAGCGCTTCCGGCGTGTTTTCCCGCGCCCATGATTCCTGGTCGTGAAAAATGATTCGGTCCATATAACTGCCGCGAATGCCCACCACCGGTGTGCCGCAAGCCTGGCTTTCCAATGCTACCAACCCGAACGTTTCCTGAATACCGGGATGAACAAATAGATCGGCGGCGCGATAAAAGCGCGCGAGCTCGACGGAATCCGTGCAGTAGCGGATCCACGAGACCGCGCCGTCGGTTTGCTCCTGCAATTTTTCCAAATCTTTACCGTGTGGACCGTCGCCAATCACCACGAGATGAAAATCGCCCGGGCGCCGCTGATCGAGGAGATCGAAAGCTTTAAACAAGAGCTGGGTATTTTTCTCGTTGGCCAGCCGCCCAACGTACAACAGCATTTTTTGATCATTCGCTACGCCTAACGAGAAGCGCGTGGTCGCTTCGCCGTCGACGCCGCCGTTAAAAATCTCGGTGTTCACGCCGAGTTTCACCACGTGGGTGTTATCGACGCCCCAGCCGCACAGCACTTGCGCCAGGTTTTCTGAGGGCACAAGGGTCGCCTCGCATTTATTGTAAAGAGTGCGGACGTAACGTGCAGCGAGATCCATCACCGCTTCCGTCGCAGTTCGGCCGAAAAATTTCGACACGCTCCGCAGATACGCTTCGGGGAAATGCGAATGATAAAACCCAACTACTGGAATCCTGAGCGCGCGTCCGGAGGAGATCGCTTTCCAGGCGATCTGATACGGATCGCTCGACTCGATAATGTCGGGCCGCTCGCGCTCCAGAATTTCCTCAACCGCGCGCAGGTTCAGCAGCGCGCGATAACGCGATGTCCGTGAAAGCAAAGGCGAATGGATCTTATAAATTCGCGACCTTCGACTGGTGGTTAGTTCCGTCCTTGGCCCTGGCACGACAAGGACGTGCTCATCGTCGGGGGAATACCTGTCGATGTAGGCAATTTTCTCGTGCACATAGCGTTTCACGCCGCCGCTAAGCGGAGAATAAAACTGGGTGAGATCGCAGATCTTCACGTTCCGTTTGTCATTCCGAGCGAAGCCGAGGAATCCCACGGAATTTCCTTTTGGCTTTGCAATGGGACGCTTCGGCTCCGCTCAGCATGACAGACAACAGGCAACAATCGGCAATTAGCCCTCGAGATGGCTAAGGTACTTCTCCGCTTCCATCGCCGCCGCGCACCCCGAGCCCGCCGCGGTTATGGCTTGTTTATAAACGCGGTCGGCTACGTCGCCGGCGATGAACACTCCGGGATGTTTACTTTCGGCCAGATTTCTCGCGATCAGATAGCCGTCCGGATCAGTCTCGAGCTTGCCTCCGTATGCTTTTGTGTTTGGATCGTGCCCGATCGCGACGAACACGCAGGCCACAGGCAATTCGCGCTCCTCATTGGTTTTCACATTGCGCAACATCACTGCGTGCATCTCCCCCTTTTCATCGGGAAGATACTTCGTCACCACAGTGTTCCAGATCGGCTCGATCTTTTTGTTCGCCGCCACCCGGTGGGCCATGATCTGCGATGCGCGCAATTTATCGCGGCGATGAATCAAATAAACTTTCGAGGCAAACCGTGTGAGGAAAAGCGATTCCTCCGCCGCGGAATCGCCGCCGCCAATCACGCAGACCGGCACGTTCTTGTAAAACGCGCCGTCGCACGTCGCACAACTCGTTAGTCCGTGGCCGACCAGCTTCTCCTCGTTTTCTAAACCGAGCCACCGCGCCGAAGCACCACTGGCGATGATCAGGGCCTCCGTCTCAAGCCATTCATCGTCCGCCTGGATCCGAACGTGTTCGTTGCTCGAATCGAAGTCGGTGACCTCAGCGTAGGAAAAACGGGCGCCGAATTTCTCGGCCTGTTTGTGCATGTTCATGATCAGTTGCGGGCCATCGATCCCTTCGGGAAATCCGGGAAAATTTTCCACCAGCGTGGTGGTTGAAAGCTGTCCGCCCGGTTGCCGCCCTTCCAGCACCAACGGATTCAAGTTCGCGCGGGCTGCGTAGATCGCCGCCGTCAACCCGGCGCAACCGCTCCCGACAATGATCACCTTTTCCATGAGTAAATCTAACACACCGCACAAGTGTCCGACAATGAGCGCGCAGCTGGATCGAGCAGTCCCGTACTCGATGTCGAAAAAGGTCGGCGGAGCCGAGTAAATTTAGCATCGCCCGGCGGAGCGGCCGATCCACCTTTGCTTGCCGTAATGCCGCGCGTAACCTGCGCCATGCCCGAGCTGGCCGAAGTGGAGTGGTATCGCAAGCGATGGGATCCGGGCAGCGGCGATGTCGTTGTCGATGTGAGTCTGCATCCGAAGAAATACGTTTTCCGCGGAACGAATACGGACTCGCTTCGGGAAAATCTTGTAGGACAAAAGCCGATAAAATCGACAAGACGTGGAAAACAAATGCTCTTTCAGTATTCCGGCGACAATTGGCTCGGCATCCATCTCGGCATGACCGGCAAAACACACGTAGAGGGAACCGGATTTCGGCCGGGCAAATACGATCATCTTGTCATCTATCAACCAAGCCGCGCGCTGGTCTTCACCGATCCGCGCCAACTCGGCCACGTCCGTTTTCATCACGGCTTAAAGGAACCAATCTGGTGGAAGCGCGCTGCCCCGGAAATCGACTCACGCGAATTCGATCAGAAATTCTTCGAGGGCTTTCTAGATCGACATCGTAAGGCGCCGATCAAGGCCGTGCTGCTCCTGCAAAATGGTTTTCCAGGAATCGGTAACTGGATGGCCGATGAAATTTTATGGCGGGCAAAAATCCTGCCATCGAAACGGGTAGAAAAACTAACCGCCCGCGAGCGAGTCCGCATTCTTCACACCTCGAAATTCGTGGTGAAAAGATCGCTGGAAACGCTTGGAAAAGATTTCTCCGATCCGCCGAGGAATTGGCTGATTCACCAAAAATGGAAGCGGGGCGGCGTTTGCCCGCTTCATCGCATTCCGTTGCACCACGCCACAATCGGCGGTCGCACAACCGCATGGTGTCGGCGATGCCAAAAATGACAAAATTATGCAGTCATATGTGCGACGATCTTGTGGAACCCGGTCGCGCCGGAGAATAGGCTGCGGTCCTCTTCCCATTTCTGCAGCTCGCCTTTGCCGTCGGTGGCACGGACAACCAGTTTATAATCGCCTGGTTCGTTCGGAATCCAGCTGGTCTTCCACAGCGACCAGGACAGATCGCCACCGCTATAATAAATCTCGGCTTCGCGCCAACTCTCGCCGTCGTCGAAGCTAATTTGAACGCGCGAGATGCCCCGGTCGCCACCGTAAGCAATCCCCTTCACTTCGATCGGACCGTTTAATTTGGCTAATGAAAACCGCGATTCGTGCTCGGGCATATCGATTCTCGATCTTGTTGGAGTAACAAAATCGGGACCCCAGCCTTGCGTTTCGTAAAAACCCTTCGCGTCCGCCGGCGCGAGCTCGATGCGGGTCAGCCACTTCACATGCTTCTCTCCGAAGTAACCGGGAACGATTACACGCAACGGGTAACCATGCCGGTCCGGCAACGGCTCTCCGTTCATTTCATACGCAAGCAACGTCGTGGTGTTCATCGCTTTCTCGATCGGAATCGTGTCGATGTAATTATCGACACCGTGAAGACGGACATGCGCGGCGCTCGACAAGGGCGTTGCCTGATCGATCAGGTCGCGCAATGGAAGACCTTTCCAGCGAGCATTGCTAATTAATCCCGCATCCAGCCCGTTACTAATGCACATGAGCGTTGTTTCCTGCTCAACGGCTGGAAATGCCATTAAGTCATTAAGGCGCCAGGTCGTGCGGTTCTGCACGAGCCCGGCCATTTCCAGATGCCAGAGATTTTCGTTCACTCGCGGATCGACCACATTCTTGGTCACGCAATAAAACAAATCGTTAGGTGTAATCGCCTGGACGATGCGGCCTTTGTATTGGGTTCCGTCATAACTGAAGGTCGCAGCCCTCCAAAGTTTTCTGCCTAATGCAACACCGCCGCCGGCCAGGGCCACTCCAAAGGCGCCAAACACAAATGCGCGCCGGCCGATCGACGGTGTAAATTCGCGATCTTCGACCGTTTCGGTTGTAGTCGCGGTCGCTGACCGAGGCCGGAACGATGCGGCGCGTTGCGAGACGAGAAATTGAAATCCGCCGACCAGCGTCCGTTCGAAAATAAAGACGGAGAGCGCGAAACCGATAAGCGTGATCGGGCGCGCAACATCGATCGGAAAACCGCGATAGCTGGTCCCAAGCACTGGCCATAGCGCGAAGGCCACGGCAACCACCGGCAGCGCGACGAAGATCGACATCGTCCACAACGTTGTGCGCCGTCCGGACCTGGATCGCGTGAGCAGACCGAAAATTCCTCCGGCAACCACGCTGACGAACAGTTGACCGGCAATTGTCGATCCAACACCGAGTTGCTTCAGATGATTGTAGCCACCGACCTTTCCCATTAGCGAGAGAAAGGGCCCGGGCGGAATGAAAACCGAGAGACGGTCTCCGATGATGGTCAGCGGTGTGGCCACCCCGAAATACGCGAGCAGCAACATTACGACAATCATCGCAATTGCGGCAACGAGTCCGGCAACTAAACCGGTAACGATCGCTTTGCCGCGGGAAATTAGGTCAGGAGAACGCATCCAAGAAGTTTTCTTAGCCACAGATTAACACGGATGAAACACAAATCGGAACAACACTCTTCACACATCGCCGCCTGGAACATCCGTGTTCATCCGTGGCATTCTTTCAGTAGCGATACGAATCAGCGTCGCAATGATCCGCGCGCCGGCAACAAAGGTACCGCGCAGTGTACCGGAAACCTTGGACTCGCCACCGGCGCGACATCGATGGTTTACCGGGATTTCCAGAACGCGCAGGCCGGCGCGCGCGGCTTTCATCTGCATCTCCAAATTCCATCCATAGGTTTCTTCGCGCATACCGAGTTTTTCCAATGCGTCGCGACGAATGGCGCGAAATGGGCACATGTCGGTATAACGAACGCCATAGAGTAATCGCAAGATAAAACCGGCCATTCTTCCGGAAACAATCTGCTGCAAATTCATACTGCCCGGCTCGCGCTGCCCGCGTGTGCGCGATCCGATCACGAAATCGTGGGTGCCGGCAATAACAGGATCGACAAGTTCCTTCATGAAGTCGGGGCAATCGCTGCCATCGCCGTCGAGGAAGACGAGAATGTCGGATTCAGGGCGCACGGCGGCGACTCCGGCCGCGCAGGCGCGACCATATCCGCGCGGGGCAGTCACGACGCGAGCTCCGGCTTCTCGAGCGCGTTCTGCCGTTCGATCGGTGCTGCCGTTGTCCACGACAATGGTTTCCACCGGAATCCTGGTTGCGGCGACTTCCCGGACTACCCCGGCAATCGGTGCCGCTTCGTTCAGCGCCGGAATGATGACGGACACGCCGCTCATCGCAAGACGAACCAAGCGCTCGTGAAATAGATAATAAGCGCAAAAATATCCGCCAGGGCGAGCGTGACGGGACCCGCAGCGATTTTGGGATCGAGCTTGAAACGGTGGAGGAGAGACGGCACGCAGAGCCCGACCACACACGCACTGACCAGTGAGACCGCGATGCTTCCGCCGATAACAAGCCCCCCAAGCACATCGCGGCGCCAAACCCAAACGATTGCGCCGACCAATGAGCCAGAAGCCAGCCCGATCAAGAGGGCGGTTACGAATTCTCGGCGTAGCGCAGTGACGAACCATTGCCACGTCACGGGCACCGAACGCAATGCCTGGATCGTTACGCTCATTGATTGTGCGCTCACGCTTTCATTCAACCCGAGCACCATCGTGAGAAAAAATGCGATGACCAGGCTCTTGGCGAGTGTCGCTTCAAAAAAGCCCGCCAGCACTGCGCCGGCGGTTCCAGCCGCGACCGTGACGAGCAGCCACCGAAAACGAAAGTGAAAAGCGCGCCACGGCGATGCGCCGCGAATTTGCTCCAGGTGAAATCCAAGCGCTTCAAAAACGTCGTCTGAAACGGGCGCTGTTAAGGGCCGCTTTGCTTCTCGATCGCCGGCCTGAAGAACTTCCTCGGCAAAAAGTCCAACGTCGATGATGCCCACAACCCGGCGATGTTCGTCAACGATTGGAAAAGCGAAGAATTTGTAGAGCACGAAGAATTCGCAGGCATCGAGGACGGTCGCATTTGCAGGAATGGCGACAACGCGGCGCACCATGATTTCGCGCAACGGTGTTTCCAGCGCCGCAGTGAGCAGCCGCCGGGTCGGCAGAACACCCACCAGACGTTTGTCGGCATCGACCGCGAAAAAATAAATCACTCGTTCGCCCACACCTTCACGCCGGATGCGCTCGAGAGCATCGGCCACGGTCGCTTCAGCATCCAGGAGCGGGAAATCCTTTCGCGCGTGCGCGACAACCGGTGAATCAAAATCGGGAATGCCGACCGGCTCAGTCATTCATGCCTTCTACTCGATGAACGACGCCTTTGCTTCGCAAAATCTCCGCTGCCTCGCTGAAGTAGTCGCGAATATCGGATTGCGCGCGGATCCAATCGATGTACCGCCGGATGCCGTTGGCCAGATCGACCTGTGGTTTGTAACCGACGGCGCGGATGCGGCTAGTGTCGCTTGTTAGGTGGCGCATTTCGCCGGGGCGAAATTCGGCGTTCACTTCCGGCGCGATGTCGATCTTAAGCGCGTCGCCTACTTGTTGGGCAATCTCGCGGATCGGGACGCCACGACCGCTGCCGACATTTACCGGTAATCCGTCGAGCTTATCCGTTTCTGCGGCTAACAGGTTCGCGCGGGCGATGTCTTCCACGAATGAAAAGTCGCGGGTCTGCTGGCCGTCTTCGTAAAGCACCGGCGGCAGATTGTTGAGCAAACGAGTGCAGAAAATCGCTATAACCCCGGTGTATGGATTGAAGATAGATTGCCGTGGGCCGTAAGTACACGAGTAGCGCAGGGCCACTGTGGGTATGCCGATCTGTTTCCCCCAAATCAGTACGAGCCGTTCCTGATCCAGTTTGGTCAGCCCATACACTGTTTCCGAGCCGACTGGCGCGTGCTCAGGAGTGGGGACGGTTTTGGTGATCGCGCCGCAGATCGGGCAATGCACCTGCCAGTCACCTTTTCTCAACTGTTCAATCGGCCGGACGTTGGGAAAAACCAAACCGTGCTCGGGACATTCGCCGGCTCCTTCGCTGTAAACCGCCTGGGAGCTCGCGACGACAATTTTCTTAATCGGCAGATTTTTCTCACGGATGATTTCGAGTAGCTGCGCCGTGCCCAGCGAATTAACATGCACGAACTTCGCAATCTCCGGCATGTATCCCCCGTAAGCAGCCTGATGAAAAACGAAGTCGATGTTGTTCAACGCGCTCTCCATCGCGCTGCGATCGCGCAAGTCGCCTTGGATAAATTCGGCCTGATCATTGATCCATGGCGGTTTGCCCCGGCGATGCGTTTGGGGCTCGATATTGTCAAACACTCTTACCTTCCAACCCTCGCGTACGAGCAGATCGGTCACATGCGAGCCGATTAAGCCAGCACCGCCGGTAACCAGGGCTCGTCTTAGCATGAACTTGTTTTAGAGGCGCGTGTCTCTGCACGCAAGCAGTCTGGGCAACCGGCCTTTTAAGTCGGCCAAATCCGGCCACGGCCTTCGCGTGCAATAATTCTGCTCAAAAACTGTTGCGTTGTGGGCGCGACAATTGACCTGGTGTTTTCATTCAATAACTCATGGCATAGCCGGCCAAGGCTTACGCGGTCATCGACATCGAATCCTCCGGGTAACCCGCAAACCTCTACTTTAATCTCAGCTGCGCGGGCTTTCGTCTGTTCAAGAACGTGCTCTGTGCTCCAGTCTATTTCTTCAAACATGCGACGATGCATGTTTTTCAAACCGATCAGATAATAACCTCCATCATCTGAGGGACCCAGGACAACCCGATCCCCCGGTTTCGCCAGTTCAATAACAGCTTGCGCAAAACTCGAACTCGGAACAGTTGGGCTATCGGAGTTAATCAGGCACACCGACCTGAAGCCAACCGCAAACAAATCCGTTGTGGCGTTAATAATACGTTCGCCAAAGCCGGCTCCCCGCTGCGGAATAAGAACGAATTCCGGCGGCAAAATGCTTTCATAACTCTTTTCAGCGCCAACCGGTGTATAAATGCCGACACCTTGCGCCTGCGCGTGATTGCAAGCTTGTAAAATCGACATGGATAGATCGCGCAGGAAACAAGCATTGATCTCGGCAGCCTCGTTCGAGCTGAGAGGCGGAACGAGGCGTGTCTTAACTTCTCCGGCGCGGGGCGCTTTGGTCATGATCCCAAGTGCGCACGTGCCCGGAGGAACCTGGTTTAGGCTAGCTGGATCAAGAATCGTGTGGAGCGTCATCGAGTTATTGGTTGCTCTGATAGATTAAATTTTCTTAAACAGCCACTTCTCTTCATCTTCAACTAGCGAATAACTTTCGATGACTAGCGAATTCGCGAATCAAAAAGTGTGTGCGCAGCCAGGTGAACAACAGTATGGAAGGAGATCGGAGAAGCGGCGCGTCTCTTTCATTACTAAGGGTTATTGGGAGTTGTTGGGAGTTGTTGGCCTGTTGTTGTTCGGGGGGCGCGACGCACATGCCAGGTGCGGTGACAGTATTGAATTTGCTAGATGCCGGGCTGGCAGGATTAGATTCGACGCCTCAGTTGACCGGAACTCGCAAAAGCAACGAAGATACTTTTGATCATGCACATTTCGGACATTATCCGGCTGGATTCTCCCACGTTTTCGTTCGAGTTTTTTCCTCCGACAACACCGGCGTCGGCTGAGGTTCTCTATCAAACGATTCGTGATCTGGAATCATACATGCCGCATTTTGTGAGCGTTACTTATGGTGCCGGTGGTTCAACACGAGATTTAACCCATGCGCTTGTGGAGCGCATTCAAAACACCACAAAGCTTGACCCGATCCCGCACCTTACTTGCGTCAGTCATAACGAACAGGAGATCGAAGGGATCCTGAATCGTTACGCCACGTCAGCGATTGCAAATATTCTTGCGCTCGGAGGGGATAGACCACGTCACATTCCCTATGACAAATCGCGGGACTCGTTTCAACATGCGATCGATCTTGTTCGATTCATCCGGCGCTTTAATGAATCCGGCGCGCATCCGGATCGGCGTGGTTTCGGAATTGGGGTGGCCGGTTTTCCCGAAGGCCATCCTGCCACGCCGAATCGAATAGTGGAAATGGACCACCTCAAGGCAAAGGTCGACGCCGGAGCCGATTACATTGTCACACAACTGTTCTTTGATAATCGCGATTTTTTCGATTTCCGCGAGCGTTGTGCGCTCGCTGGGATTCAGATTCCCATTATTGCCGGGATCATGCCGATTACGTCGATAAGCGGATTCAAACGAATCGCCGAGTTGGCTGGAGGCGCCCGTTTTCCGGCCAAACTCCTGCGGGCTGTGCAGCGGTGCGAGGACGATCGAGAGATGGTCAAGCGCGTTGGCGTTCATTTCGCGCTGGAACAATGTCACGACCTCTTGGACAACAATGTGGCCGGCATCCATTTTTATACGCTCAATCGCTCCGATGCCACGCGAGTGATTTTTGATAGTCTCGGCATACCGCGTCGGCGGAACGAACAGGGTCCGACCGTCTAATCAATTCGTTTCTCACGACCAGGCGGGCGGCATTTGCGCTGAGCCTGTGATACGGCCAAAATTTCGAGATGTTCGAAATCCGGCGCGCCCTGTACTGGCAACTCTTTGGCGTTCTGATTGCCGTCGTGCTGATTTCTGTATCTGCGCGGTTTTTTCCGATTGTCGATCTTGTTGAGAATCTACAGCAACGCGTGATCGGCTGGGGCGCCTGGGGTGCGGTCTGTTATCCGCTGCTGTTTGCGGCCTGTAATATTCTGCTTCTTCCCGGCGGCGTATTGGCCGTTGGCGGCGGTTTCTTTTTCGGGCTGTGGTGGGGATTTTTCATCCTTTTCCTGGGTAACGTGGTGGGTGCGGCAATTTCGTTCGCGCTGAGTCGCTGGATCGCTGGTGGTTGGTTTCGCCGGAAGCTTTCGCAGAACGCGACGTTGCGCGCCTTGGAGCCGGCAATGGAACGAGAAAGTTGGAAGATTATTTTGCTAACTCAGCTCCATCCGCTCTTTCCTACAAGCCTGCTAAATTATTTGTACGGTATGACGCGAATTCGATTTGGCACTTACATGCTTTGGGCGTCAATCGGACGAATGCCGGGTCTCTTTTTATATGTGTATATAGGGACGTTGGGTCAATTGGGGCTGAGGTTGATGCGCGGGAGAACGCATCCGCGGCTGATCGAGTACTGGACTTGGGGCGGCGCGTTTGTTACAACCGCATTGTTATTGTTTGTCTTGGCTCGTATTGCTTCGCGAACAGTGCAGACGGCGCAGGCGAATGAAACCGCCGCTCGGGCGAAAGGGATAGTCCAGCCGATAAATGTGCAGCCTACAGTAGCACCATAAAGACAACATCATCATATACTTATGTCCGATAACTCCCTCATTGCAGCCGCCTCAGAGGTGCGGTCACGCGCCTATGCTCCTTATTCTAATTTTGCGGTAGGCGCGGCATTACAGACGAAATCCGGAAAGGTTTTTACCGGGTGCAATGTTGAGAATATTTCTCTTGGCCTAACGATCTGCGCGGAGCGCGCAGCTCTGGCATCCGCGGTGGCGGACGGAGAAAGAGAGTTTGTTGCCGTCGCCATTGTGACCGGTTTTGGCGAACCGGTATTTCCCTGCGGAGCTTGCCGACAAGTATTGGTTGAGTTTAATCCCGAGCTTCAGATTATTGCCGCAACAACTGACGGCCGCAGCGAAACGGTCCTGCTTTCGGATCTGCTTCCACGATCCGTTCAAAAAATCCTAAAGCCTGTTACGAATGTATAAGCTGCCGAAAGAATACGATGTCGTCGTTGTGGGCAGCGGCCACGCCGGTATCGAAGCTGCATTGGCGGCTGCGCGGGCCGGCTGCCGGACCTTAATGTTGACGCAGAACCTCGACACGGTAGGCCAAATGTCCTGCAACCCCGCCATTGGTGGCCTGGCTAAAGGGCATATCGTCCGGGAGATCGATGCGCTGGGTGGGGCCATGGGGCAGAATGCGGATGCCACTGGAATTCAGTTTCGGATGCTGAACCGGACTAAAGGGCCATCTGTTCGAGCGCCTCGAGCTCAATGTGACAAGAAAGCCTATCAGTTTCGAATGAAAGCCGTCTTGGAACGGACCGAGAATCTCGACCTTAAGCAGGCCACTGTTTCGAAGGTGATGGTCGAAGAGGGACGCGTTGTGGGCGTGGAAACAGACATCGGGATGGAGATTGCTGCGCGAAGCGTGGTCATGACGTCCGGCACATTTCTGCGGGGTTTACTGCACGTGGGAGAAACCAGCAAACCCGGCGGACGAATGGCCGATGCCAGTTCGACCCTGAGCGACAGCTTGCGGCACCTCGGATTCGAAGTGGGTCGGTTTAAGACAGGTACGCCGTGCCGGCTGAATGGGCGCTCAATCGATTTCTCACGCTGTGAAATACAGCACGGCGACGAGCCCCCCCCTCGATTCGCTTTTCATCAGGACGAGAGAACAGAATCTGAGAATGATATTTTCACGCTGAATCGCGGTCCCAACGGCGAGTTCCATGTGGAACAAATGCCATGTTTCATCACGTCGACGGTCCCGAAAACCCACGAAATCATTAGGGCGAATCTGCACCGGTCGCCTCTCTACGCCGGCCGAATCGAAGGCACGGGCCCGCGATATTGCCCCTCAATCGAAGATAAAATCGTCAAGTTTGCCGATAAGACCTCCCATCAGCTCTTCCTCGAGCCGGAAGGACGCCACACGGAGGAGTATTACGTAAACGGAGTTTCGACCAGCCTGCCCTACGATGTTCAATTAGAATTTATCCGATCAATACCTGCCTTGGAGAACGCGGAAATCATGCGGCCGGGCTATGCTGTGGAGTACGACTACTTTCCGCCGACCCAGCTCTTCCCGTCGCTTGAAACAAGGCTAGTCAGCGGATTGTATTTCGCTGGTCAAGTCAACGGGACTTCCGGGTACGAAGAGGCTGCCGCCCAGGGGTTGGTCGCCGGCGCCAACGCGGCGCTGAAAGTTCAAGGTCATGTCCCCTTGCTGCTGGCTAGAAGCGAAGCATACATTGGGGTTTTGATCGACGATCTTGTAACCAAGGGGACCGAAGAACCGTATCGGATGTTTACCAGCCGGGCAGAGGACCGGTTGCACCTTCGGCAAGATAACGCCGATCAGCGCCTGACCAAACTCGCGTTCGAAGCCGGCCTAATCGAGCGGGGACGCTGGGCTAAACATCAGGATAAAATGGCGCTTATCCACCAGGCGCGAAAAACGGCGACCGAGAATCGAATAGGTGGAATCTCGATATCGCAGTTGTTCCGACGTCCTGATTTTACGGTACAGGACCTTCCGGCAGGAATGGCTTCCGCCGCCGGGATCGAAAGCTGGGAGTTGATCGAGACAGACTTCAAGTACGAAGGATATGCCACCAGACAGTCGGAACAGAATCGACAGCTCGCGCGGCGCGGAGAGCAGATTATCCCCGACGGCTTGGATTACGGGAAGATCAACGGCTTGCGATCCGAGACGCGCCAGAAATTGTCCGCGATCAAGCCGGCGTCGTTGGGGCAAGCCGCCCGTATCAGCGGCATCACCCCGGCGGACATCTCAATAATATCTATCTGGCTTGCCAAGAGCCACTTAACGATCTCAGGTTAGAAAGACCAGTGAGGGCAAGTCTCGTCCGATGTTACCATTTTTCGCCATCGTAATCGGAAGTTATTTGATAGGATCAATTCCAGCTGGGTATCTTGCCGGGCGAATCGCCGGGATCGATATCCGCAAGGAGGGAAGTGGAAATATCGGAGCCACGAACGTCATGCGCGTTCTTGGAAAAGGGTATGGATATCCCGTATTCGCATTCGATTTCCTCAAGGGCCTGGCCGCAGTAACCATTTCCATCCTAATCGGCAGACTCGTTAACCCAGCATCAACGCCAATGGAATTATTCGGAATGATCGGGGCTGTGTCGTCTGTGATTGGACATTCCTTTCCGATCTGGTTGAAATTTAAAGGCGGAAAGGGAGTGGCCACGTCCGCCGGCGCGCTTTTCGGGTTAATGCCGATTGTTGCGGTAATCGGCGCTTTGATCTGGATCGTCGTGTTCTTCCTGACACGTTACGTTTCGGTCGCCTCCATTACTGCTGCGATGGCGCTGCCAATCGTCATCGTCGTCGTGACGTCAGGAAGTGATTCCTCTGGCGGCGCACTTTTCTACTTTTCGGTAGGCATTGCCCTCTTGGTCATTTTACGCCACCGCTCAAATCTTTCTCGCCTGATCCACGGGACCGAACCACGGTTTACTCGAAAGTGAAAATTGGCAAAACGGTAATTCTGGGTGCAGGCAGTTGGGGAACTGCGCTGGCCTGGCTTTGGGCTAAAGGTGGACGGGACATTTCGCTGTGGGGGCACGACGCCGATCGCGTCGCGCGGATACAAAAAACGCGCGAGAACAGCGACTATGTGCCCGGCCTAAAGTTGCCCGCATCCGTGAGCGTTACCGCGGATCTGAATGATTGCGCCAACGCGGACCTGATCGTATTTGTTATGCCGTCAACGGCCTTGCGTGCGATCGCAACGAAGTTGCGGGACGAAATTGATAACAAGAATGCGGCGCTGCTCAGCTGCACAAAGGGGATCGAGCACGGCACGGGAAAGCGGATGAGCGAGATCCTGGAGGAGATCTTTCCTGCCCAAAAAATCGCCGTCTTGTCGGGACCCAATCTGGCTGCTGAGGTAGCGCAAGACCTGCCAACGGCGACCGTAATCGGTTGCCGGGATTCCGCCTATGCGGCGACTCTTCAAAGCTCTCTCGGCAGTTCGCGGTTTCGAATTTACACAAGCGATGAGGTCACGGCCGTTGAACTGGGTGGCGCGCTCAAAAATGTTTTCGCTTTGGCCGCTGGTATCAGCGACGGGCTTGGCTTGGGCGATAATTCCAAGGCCGCGCTCGTGACCCGCGCGCTTGCAGAACTGGTGCGTCTGGGTGCGGCTATGGGCGGGGACGCTCACGCCTTCTACGGGTTGAGTGGCGCGGGAGATCTCATTGTGACGTGTTACAGCGAACGCAGCCGCAATCACACCGTCGGCAAACGTTTGGGTCAGGGTGAATCTCTGGCCCAGATCACCGCATCGATGAACATGGTAGCCGAGGGGATTCCCACGGCTCGCAGCGCTTTCGAGTGTGCCCAGCGATTAGGGGTCGAGACGCCGATCATCGATCAGGTTTACGCGATTCTTTACCAGCAGAAAAAGCCTACCTCGGCTTTGGAAGAATTACTGAATCGCGAGCAAAAATCGGAGCGAGTTTAATAGGCGACAGCCTGCCGGGAGAAGTTGCCAATCACCGCAGGGTAGATCTCGCGCTCGGCTATTTGAATGCGCTCGTGCAAACTGTCGGGCGTATCGTTAGGCAAAATCGGGACTTCGCGTTGCCCGATAATCTCGCCGTGATCAATTTGCGCATCGACGTGGTGCACGGTGCATCCGGTCACACTTTCTCCCGCAGCTAGCGCCTGTTTCCACGCTTCGAGACCAGGAAACTTGGGCAGCAGGGATGGATGAATGTTGATGATTCGGCGCGGGAAGGCCTCCAGCATAGGTGTTTTCAAAACGCGCATAAATCCGGCGAGTACTACCAGCTCAACACCGGCATCGCGCAACATGCGCACCAGTTCGACTTCTGCCTGCGGTTCGAGTCGCGTCCGAAACTCACCCGGCGATAGAAACGCATTTGGGATCGAAAACTCGCGGGCGATATCGAGAATCGGGGCATTCAAGACGTCGGAGATCACTACGCGCGCTTCGGCCGGCAAATCGCCGGCGCGAATTTTCTCCAGAATCGCGCGGCAATTGCTTCCTTTCCCCGATCCAAGAATTCCGATTGGCAATCGTTTCACTTGTCGATCTTCTGTAGTTTTTTTAGCAACACTGAAGTCGAATAACCGGATTCAAACGGAATGATTTTGATCTCAGCGCCAATTTTTTCCAACTCCTCACGTTCTTCGACGTTCAGCGTTTCGGGGGAGTAGTCGCCGCCTTTCACGTAGATCGCAGGGCGCGCCGCCGACAAAAAACCGGTGGCCAGGGCCCCTTGGAAAATTGTTACGAAGTCCACGCAGGACAAGGCGGCCAGCACTTCCGCGCGATCATTTGCATTGTTTACCGGCCGACCGGCTCCCTTTAGTCCGAGAACAGAGCGATCGTCATTCACGCCCACCGCCAAAGCATCACCGAGTGCGCGGGCTGCTTGGAGGTAGCGAACGTGCCCCACATGCAGAAGATCGAAACAGCCATTGGTAACAATGAGTCTCTTGCCAGTCGCGCGCGATGCTTTCGCGCGTGCGGCGAGTTCATCCATGTTAATGATCTTTGGGTTCATGCCTTGTTCGTAACGAAGTTTAGGGCGCCGGGAACCACTTGAAAAACGGCGGGCATATTTCCTATCGGTTCTCCATCTGTGTTGAGCGACATTCCGGGACGCGACTTGATCGCAACTCTAGTGGCACGTCGAAAGATAATCGTGTCGCTGGCCAGATGCTTGCCCAAAAATATCTGCGCGGCCAAAAGAGCCATTTCGGCCGGCGGACGGGCGCGAATCAAAATAACATCGAATAGTCCGTCGCTGGGATTGGCTTTGGGAGCGATCGGTATCCCACCGGCCACAAACCGCCCGTTGGCCACGACCAGATTGTAAAGATCCATCGACAATGGTTTGTCATCATCCAAGACGATAGTCGACCGGTAGGCCCGCAGTTTCGGCAACGCGGCTGCCGCACCACGCAGGTAAGCCAGCGGCCCCCACAAACGCTTGATATCAGGAGTCAGCTTTTCATCTACAACTCCGCTGAAGCCGCCGGAGGAGACATTGACGAAATAGCGGGTGTGTTTGCTTTTGACCCGAACGAGATCAATTGGCGTTGTTTTCTTCGCACGCAGAATGTCGATGTTCTCATCGATGTCTGACGGCAATCCGAGCGTTCGCGCAAAATCATTGCCGGTTCCGAGAGGCAAAATGCCGACAGCAACCTTCCGTTTGCCGCGCGACCGCGCAATTGCGTTAACGATTTCATTCAGCGTGCCATCGCCGCCGGCCGAGATAATATAATTGCAGCCCGCGCGGATGGCTTTGCACGCGAAAGCTTCAGCGTCGCCAGGATGACGCGTTGAATAATGTTCCTTCGGGTGGAGGCGGCCAAGCTTTTCTCGAAGCGCCTCCTGAGTCGCAGTCGATCCCGCGGCGGGGTTAACAATTACGAATGGCTTCACCGGGATTTTTTTGGTTTTGGCAGAAGTTACGCCCCGCCTCGCGATTCACAATTTGCAGTTGGCCTTTCGCCGATTTTCGCCGAGTTGTAAACGACACAATGGCTACAAGCGACTCAACGCGAAAAGTGAAATCCGCCAACGGCTTTCGCATTTCGAATGGCCCGATGATTCGCCTGGGCGACGAAGCCCACCTGCACGATTGCGGCGATCTCCTCGAACTTCCGCGTCTCCAAGGTGCGCCGGTTTTGTTCGCAATCGCCCGCGATCCCAGTACGATCTTCGCCTATTGGGAAATCGATTGGCCGTCGATCTTTGAGAATAATGCGCCGGCCGATCGACAAGTGCATCTTCGAGTCGTTGGTGATGGCGACGAGGAAACGACGACAGCCGTTGAGCCGATGGCGGGCAGTCATTATTTGCAGGTCGCACAGCCGGGGGGGACCTATAACGTCGAGATTGGATACTATCAGCCGCAAGACGTTTGGAATTCTGTCGCCACATCTGACAAGGTCACCATGCCGCCCAACCGCGTGTCGGAAAACGGCGATCTCGATCTTACCACGCTCCCATTTCACCTCAGCTTTCAACGACTGATAGATTTGCTTCGCGCTGCTAAGAGCGAGGCCCTCACCGAAATTGTATCGCGCTTCCAACGGCGCGCCTTGAGCGAACAGGACCGCGCCCTTTTGAGCCCGGAGGAAAGCGAAATCCTTCGCGCGATGAAGCTGTCGTTGGAGGAAGTAGAGTCCGCCAGCCGCTCCTTTAATGCTCCGACAAACGAAGTTGCGCTTCGCAAGCGAACAGAAGCAGTTCTTGGCTTTGGGTCGACCAGTCCGTCCCGGGGATTTGAGGGAAGTAGCTGGTCTTAATTAGCCGCCGCCCAAGTACGCGCTTTTCACGCCTTCATTCTGGCGCAAGGCACTGCATTGGTCGTGCAAAATGACGCGGCCGGTTTCGAGAACGTACCCGTAATGTGAGACTTCCAGGGCCAGGTTGGCGTTTTGTTCCACCAGCAGAATGGTGATGCCCAGCGACCGATTGATATCCACGATTTTCTGAAAAATCGTCTTTACGAGAATAGGGGCAATTCCGAGAGAAGGTTCATCAAGCATCAGGCACCGCGGTTTACCCATTAGCGCACGGCTGATGGCCAGCATTTGTTGCTCACCTCCGGACAAGGTTCCCGCAACTTGCTTGGCTCGCTCTTTTAGCCGCGGAAAGATATCAAAAACAAAATCGAATTCCGCGCCGAGTTTATTTCGATCCTTGCGCAGGTACGCGCCCATCAGGAGATTTTCGCGCACGGTCAGATTGGCGAAGATCATCCGGCCCTCCGGGACTTGTGAAATGCCACGTTGAACAATTCGATGGGCCGGCAAATTCCCGATTTCTTCGCCTTCATAGCGGATGCTTCCCTGCCTTGGCTTGAGCAATCCCGAAACAGTTCGCAATGTGGTCGACTTGCCCGCCCCGTTGGCACCGATCAATGTGACGATTTTGCCCGTATCGACCTTTAGCGACACGTCGTGCAGCGCGGTGATCGATCCATAGTTAACGGCGAGATTCGTGACTTCGAGCATTTGCGTCTTTCTGTCGTATTCCTACTCGTATTCCTTCTCCGGTCGATAAGTCGCCGGCTCTTCGAAAGCGCGCACGTCGGAATTTGCGCGGATTAATCCAAACAACAGTGAAACGATCTTCACAATCAACGTCTTGCCCGCCTCCGTTTCACTGATGGCGGCGAGCCCCTTGGCGACGATGACGTCGAGACATGCAGCCGCCTCCAAGGCAGAGCCGCGGGCTATATCAAAGAACCGGCAACGATCAGCCGAAGTAAATTTCCCGTTTCCTTCTGCGATGTTGAGAGGAACAGACGTGGAGGCTCGGTCGAGTTGATTCCGAACGGAGGCGCTAGCGGGCAACCGACTCAAAAGAGGAACTGTCCAAATAATGAATTCAAGAGAGGCCTGATAAACTTCAAGCTTTTTGTGATCGAGTGACGAACGCATGGCGCACAATAGGATTAGGAATATGAATAAGAGTATGATTTAAGCGGAGACCATCACGCGCTTTTCTTTTCTTCACCCAGATACGCTTCGATCACTTTTGGATTCGCCTGCATCTCGGCCGGCGTTCCTTCGGCGATCTTTATTCCGTAATCGAGCACGGTCACCCGCTGGCAAATTCCCATTACCACTTTCATGTCGTGCTCGACCAATAGAACGGCAATCTTGAATTTCTCTTTCACGAACTGGATCAACTCCATCAGCTTTTCTTTTTCGCGCGGATTCATGCCCGCCGCCGGCTCATCCAGCAATAAGAGCTTTGGTTGCGTGGCCAGCGCCCGCACGATTTCGAGCCGCCGCTGATCGCCATACGACAGCCCGCCACAGAGCGCGTCCTGAAATTTGCCGAGATCAAAAATGTCGAGCAGCTCCTGCACGTGCTGCGCGACCTCGTTTTCCTCGCGGTAAAATGCGCGCATTCGCCAAAGGGCATGGGCCAGACCATGGCGCAAACGGGCATTGAATCCGGCGCGCACATTGTCGAAGACGCTCAGCGTGGGGAACAACCGGATGTTTTGAAATGTGCGCGCGATGCCGCGCCGGGCGATGATATTCGGCTTAAGCCCGGCAATTGATCTGTTTTCTAAGAGAATCGAGCCACTCGTCGGGCGATAAACACCGGTAATGATGTTGAACACCGTTGTTTTCCCGGCGCCATTTGGGCCGATCATGCCGACCAGTTCCTGCGGGCCGATCTGCAGGTTAAAGGCCGAAACGGCGGTGAGCCCGCCGAATTTGATCGTGCATTCCTTAAGATCCAGAAGCGCGCCGTTCATTGTCGATTCAAATTGAGCTGGCCGGCACTTTGGTTCGTTTGGCCGTTGCCGCGCCGATTGAAATCCCGCGTCGCGGCAACCGGCCGAAGAGCCCTTGCGGCCGAAGGAGCATGAGCGCGATCAGGACGAGCGAATAAATAATCATGCGGTTTTGCGCGATACGACGGACGAGATCGGGCAGCCATTCGTAGCCTGAGACGAAGCGCAAGTATTCCAGCAAGAGCGTCAGAAGAATCGCGGCAAAAGCGACGCCGACCGTGCTTCCCATGCCGCCGAGGATGACCATGACGACGATCTCGATCGATCGCTGAAAATCGAATCCGCTCGGGTTAATATAAGTGGTGCTGTGGGCGTAGAGGCCGCCAGCGACGCCGGCAAAAAAAGCGCCCAGCACAAATGCAGTCACTTTGTAGCGCGTCGTGTTAATTCCGACAGCTTCCGCGGCGACTTCGTCATCGCGCACGGTGAGAAAACCGCGGCCATAAGTGGAATCGATCAAGCTCACTACGATGTAGATCGTGATCGCAGCGACAGAGTATGTCCAAAACAGCGTGGTGTAACCGGAGATCCCGCTGTACCCGCGCGGGCCGCCCACGGCGTCAGTGTTTTGAATCAAGACGCGAATGATCTCACCGAAGCCAAGGGTAACGATGGCAAGGTAATCGCCTCTCAATCGCAATGACGGCACGCCGACGATGAGGCCAGCGATCGCGGAAGCGATTCCGCCGGCAATCAGGACGCCGATAAAAAGCAGACCGACACTGAATGAATTCGTCCCGAGCGTTTTGAAAAAGAGGGCGCTTTGTTCGGTGGAAAGATATGCCGAGACATAGGCGCCGATTGCCATGAATCCGGCATGGCCTAACGAAAATTGACCGGTATAGCCGTTGATCAAGTTAAGCCCGACCGCCAGCGTCATGTTGATACCGATAAAGATGATGACCTGCAGATAATATGAATTGATGCCCGAGGAGAAATGCGATGCAGCGGCGCTCAAGATGATCGCAGCCAACAACGCGTATTTCTTTATGTGCCGGTATTTCATTGTGGCGGCATGCCGATATCGATCCTAGCCAGGCTAAACTTTTTCAACCTGCGTGCGCCCGAAGATTCCGGCGGGCCGGAAGAGCAAAATCACGATGAGTAACGAGAAGGCGATGGCGTCGCGGTAGGTTGAGAAGGCGGACCCGGCGACAAAGGTCTCCACCACACCGAGAATAATTCCGCCCACCGCGGCGCCGGGAATATTGCCGATGCCGCCGAGAACTGCGGCGACGAACGCTTTGATACCAGGCAGGAGACCCATTAGAGGGTCGATGGAGGGATAACTGAGCGCGAACAAGATCCCGCCCGCTCCTGCCAGCGCGCTGCCGATCCCGAACGTAAACGAAATCACGGTATCCAGGTTGACCCCCATCAGCGCTGCCGCGGTGGGATTATTGGAAAGCGCGCGCATGGCCATCCCAAGTCTGGTTCGCTTAACGATGAAGGTTAGCCCGATGAGCAGGCAGATCGTGACGATGAACGCAGCCAGCTGCGTGGTTGTGATTGTCAGCGCTCCGGTCCCTTCAATGGCGCGGTCGGGCATAAGCTCAGGAAATGCCTTTGGATCAGCACCGAAAACAAACTGGCCGCCGTACTCGAGAAAAAGTGAAACGCCGATCGCTGTGATCAGCACGGTCAGCTTGGGCTGGCTGCGCAATGGGCGGTAAGCCAGTTTCTCGATGGTAATGCCGAGCGTTGCACAAATGAGCATTGTGAGGAGCAGCACAGTGATCGGCCCGAGCGGCGTCATGACACCGGTAAAATACGGGAGCAACCGGGGAGCGAGGTAGTAGCCGCAAAACGCGCCGATCATAAAGATGTCGCCGTGAGCGAAATTGATGAAGCGCAGCACGCCGTAAACCATCGTATAGCCGAGCGCGATGAGGGCGTAGAAGACGCCTAACGACAGGCCGTTAATCAGCTGCTGGATGAATTCGGTGGAGGACAGAGGAAGTTAAGGGTTGATTGTTGATGGTTGATCGAAGGAATTACCTTCAGCGAAGAAAGGAGCAACCGGCTGTTCGGCTAAACATCCCCGGAGTTTGCCTCTATCACCGACCAACAATCAACAATCAACAATCAACCTCTCTACGGTGCGATCGTCGTGACGAAGTCGTTCTGTTTTCCGTTCACTTTCAAGACCACGGCCGACTTGGTGGCGTTGCGCTTTTCATCGATCGTGATGTTGCCGGTAACGCCAGGATAGTCTTTCACCTTGGTCAACGCCTCTCTAATTTTGTCACCATCTGTGGATCCCGCGGTATTGATGGCTTGCGCAAGTATCATCATCGCGTCGTAACCCAGGGGTGCCATTCCATCAGGCATTGTCTTGAACTTCTCGTTGTACTTTTTCACGAAATCCTGCACCTTCGGATTTTTGTCCTGCGGCGAGAAATGCGTCGCGAAATAACAACCGTCGATCGCGCTGCCGCCGATCTCGGATAGTTTCGGCGAATCCCAACCGTCACCGCCCATCAATGGCACCTTGATTCCGAGGGAGCGCGCCTGTTTCGCGATCAATCCGGCTTCCGTATAATATCCGGGCACGAAAATCGCGTCCGGCTGGGTCGCTTTGATCGACGTGAGTTGGGCACGAAAATCCTTGTCCGTGCCGCCGCCGCTGAACGAGCGCTCAGAAGCGATTTGGCCGCCGTGGGCCGTGAAATATTCCTTAAAGTACTTTGTTAAGCCCACGGAGTAATCGTTTCGAACATCGGTCAAGATCGCGACCTTCTTCACATGCAGCGTTTCCAGCGCGAACTTCGCCATCACTGTGCCCTGGAAAGTATCGATGAAGCAGACCCGGAAAATGTAGTCGCCCACATCGGTAACGCGCGGGTTGGTCGAGCCGGGAGAAATCATGGGAATCTTTGCGGACTGGCAGATGGGCGCGGCTTCCAGAGACCGCGAGCTGGCGATTTCGCCGAGGATCGCGATTGCCTTGTCATTGGCGACGAGCTTTTTCACGGCGGAGGATGGTTGTCCCGGCCGGGACTGATCGTCCTCGATAATCGTCTTAATCTTCCGTCCGCCGAGCACGCCGCCGGAGTTATTAATCTCCTCTTTGGCCAACTCAACACCATTGCTGGAGTTGATGCCGAAGGTTGCCTCGCTCCCGGTCAGCGACGCAAATTCCCCGACCACCACATCCTGGGCGCGGGTGGAGGCGGTGGAACCGAACAGCGCGCAAACCACGAAAAAAACGGCGGAATGTAAAAATGATTTCATGAATGACTCCTCTTTACCCCCTCAGTCGCTCGCGCGCAATTCCGGCGAGCTCCCTCAGGGGCCAAAGAGTCAGACGAGATCGGGCGAAAAAGATTCGCGGCCGTGAACACTCTGGATAACGGAACGACTCGTGCTATTCTCCCGCACGTGATTCGGAGGGTGCTTTTATTCGGGCAAGGGACGCTGTCGATCTTATTCGCGGCGCTTTTCTTTGCCGCGCCGGTTTCCGATGCGAAACCTGAGGCACGCGGGAGCGCGCCGTCGGATTTTGACGCCCTGCCCCTCACGCGGTCCCGGCAAAATCACCTGCTGGTCCGTGCTTATATTAATGGCAAGCCGGCCTGGCTTGGGGTTGATAGTGGCGCTCCGGTTAGCGCGATCGCCCTGCATCGGCGCGCTCATTTTCGGGTGACGGGTATTGGCGGCAATCCGAACCTTCCCTCGAAGGTTCAAATCAACGGCGCCTTCAACAACGTAGGCATCGTGCGCAAGTTCCGTCTCGGCAGTCTCGAATTGGTGGATGAACCGGTGGTCCTGGTCGATCTCGGAAACTCCACCCGGTCCCCGCACAGGGGGGAGGAGCAGGAAATCGATGGGATCCTGGGGGCTGACATTCTTTTTCCAACCAACGCTGTCCTCGATTGTCAGCGCCGGATTTTATTTCTTAAGAGCGATCCGAACGCGGTTGGGAATACGCCGGGATTTGACCGCAGGGGTTTTCAGGCCGTGCCGATCCAGGTGAGCGACGGATTCAACCTATATGTCACCGGCTCGGTCAATGACGCGCCGGCCAAGCTCATGGTGGATACAGGTTCGTTTGCTACCTTGTTGCACCGCTCGTTTGTTAGGCGAATGAAAATCCCGACGCGGGAAACGCCGTTCCGTTCTGCGGCCGTTAATTTGAAACAACGCGGCGTGCGCATGGCCTACATTCGAAAACTCTCAGTCGGTTCCGTCGACTTTGCGGGAAAAGATGTAGGCGTGGTAGATCTCGAAGGACTGATTCATGGCCGGTTATTGGAGGGCACGCCGCCTGTCGCCGGGCTTCTCGGCGCCGAGATTCTGAACCGGTATCATGGCGTTATCGATTTCGGCAATCGCACCCTTTATTTGAAACGCGAAGGCAGTCCCATCGCTGTTCGTGAACGCTCAGCCGACGGATCGCGCGCTCCCAGAGCGAGACCGGTTTTTCCGGAATAGACTGAGGTTCTTACCTCCGTCTGCGCCCGAAGGAATAACCCCGGTGGGTCCGGCCGCCGCCGATGGCCCGTTTGCCTCCCGTGGCCGACTCCGGTTCGAAAAGGACGGTGTACAGATAGGAAAAGTTCTCGAGCTTCAGGCGCGGAATTTTGCGGCCGATGAAACGTTCGATCGCTTGCAGCGCGGCAACTTCCTGTCCGTTCATCAGCGTAAAGGCGTCGCCTACATTCTGGGCCCGGCCGGTCCGGCCGATGCGGTGCACGTAATCCTCCGGATGCTCGGGGACATCGTAATTGATCACATGACTCACACCCGCGATGTCGAGCCCGCGCGCGGCAATATCAGTCGCTACCATCACTTCATACTTCCCGCTCTTGAATCCTTCGAGGGCTTCGATGCGTTCCCGCTGGGTTCGGTTGGAATGCAGCACGGCGACGGAATGCTTGCCCTGCTTTAATTGGTGCGCGATGCGATCGGCGCCATGCTTGGTCCGAGAAAAAATGAGCGCGCTATCGAAGTTGGTTTTTTCCAGCAAGGCCATCAGCAGATCGAACTTTTGCTCGGCGGCGACCGGATAGACGGCGTGAGTGACCGTCTCCGCCGGCGAACGGCGGATGCCAATTTCTACCAGTTCGGGTTCGTGGAGAACCCAGGAGGCGAGTCGCTCGATTTCCGGAGGCAGGGTCGCGGAAAAGAGGAGCGTTTGCCGATCGGTCGAAATTTGTTCCACAATGCGACGCACGTCGGGCAGAAATCCCATGTCGAGCATGCGATCTACTTCGTCGAGCACCAGGATACTCACCTGGCGCAAGTCCATCGTGCGTTGTTCGAGAAGGTCGAGGAGCCGGCCGGGTGTCGCCGCGAGAATATCAACGCCGCGCTTGAGTTCTTCGCGCTGTTTGCCGTAACCGACCCCGCCATGCACAACCGCAGCGCGCAAATCGGTAAAGCGCCCGTAATCGCGAAACGCAGTCTCCACCTGAGCCGCGAGCTCGCGGGTGGGTTCCAGCACGAGACATCGGAAAGCGCCGTGCTTGGCCAGCAAGGTCAGAATCGGCAGCGCGAATGCCGCGGTCTTGCCCGTGCCGGTCTGCGCGGTGCCGATCAGGTCCTTGCCCGCCAGAATGATTGGAAAAGCGCGCAGTTGAATCGGCGTCGGCTCGGTGAAACCCATAGCCTGGGTTCCGCGCACTACTTCATCGGAGAGGTCAAATTTGTTAAATGACACGAAAAGAAGTTACGGCCTCGCGCGAAGGACGCAAAGGCCACCAGGGATTTTTTGGAGTTTAGACATTGAAGTTCCTTTGGAGCTTGGATTTTGGTATTTGGAGATTACGTCCCGACTTCGCTCGACATGACAAAAATTTTCATTCTGGCCGACACTCACAATAAATTGCCTAACAAGATTCTCGAAATGGCAGCGGATGCGGATGAAATCTGGCATCTTGGAGACGTGTGCGCGGAATGGATCGTGGATGAACTGCGCTCGCTCGGGCCGCCATTGACTGTTGTTCGGGGAAACTGCGATGAAAATAATAATTGGCCCCTGGTTGTCGATCTAACCCGCGATGGCAGAAAAATTCGTCTTCAGCATATTCCTCCCGAGCGTTCGCCGGACGATGTCGATGTTGTTTTGCATGGTCATACGCACGTGGCGAGAAATGAAAAACGGAGCGGCGTATTGTTCTTGAATCCCGGGTGCGTTACACGACCGAGCCAGGGCTCTGCGCCCAGCGTGGCGTGGCTGGAGTTCCAGGATGGGAAATTGAACTGGCGACTGGTTGCGTTGAGGTAGGGGCGATTGACCTCAATCGCCCGTCTCTGAATGCGATGCGCGCTCGGCGGGCAGTTTCACGAAATTGGCGAATCTATTTCTTCTCGTCACCCTTCCGCCCGAACCAGCCGCGCTTTTTCGACTTTGCCTGTTCTTCCGCCGGCGCCTCTGATTTTTCCTCCGTCGCAACCGGCTCTTCGGCCGTTACTTTTTCGGGCTTGGACTCCGGCTTGGATTTTTCTTTGTTCTTCGTCGCTTTTTCTTCGACCGGTTTTTCCTCGACTACCGCCGCGGCATCGACCCATTCGATGAATGCCATCGGCGCGGAATCGCTTTTGCGCTGGCCGAGCTTAACGATGCGGGTGTAACCGCCGTTGCGGTCTGTCGATCTGGGCGCGATGTCGTCGAACAATTTCTTCACCATGTCCTTGTGACGCAACGTGGCCAGTGCGGTTCGCCGGGCATGCAGCGACCCTTTTTTGCCAAGCGTGACCATTCTTTCCGCCAGCGGGCGAACTGCCTTCGCCTTGGCCAGGGTGGTCTTGATCCGCTGGTGCTCAATCAAACTGCAAACCTGATTGGCCAGCAGCGCTTTTCGATGCGCCGCCGTGCGTCCAAGCTTAATCGTTTTCTTTTGATGCCTCATAAATCGGGCGATGGTTTTCGCTGAAGGTTAGATAACAGCGGCGGCGCCGTTCCCACTCGGGATCTCGACTCCGACCGGGGTGTCTATCAAGCCGGTCTCGAATTTCATTCCGAGACTTAGACCGAGTTGCTGAAGTTTATCTTTAATTTCGTTCAGCGATTTCTTGCCGAAGTTACGGTACTTGAGCATTTCGGCCTCGGTCTTCTGGGCAAGCTGGCCCACGGTGGTGATGTTCGCGTTATTCAAACAATTAGCCGCGCGCACACTGAGCTCGATCTCGTTTACGCTCATGTTGAGCAATTTCTTGAGCTTCATGTTCTCTTCGCTCACACCCGCCGGGGTCTGATCGAACTCGACCACGTTCTCGTTGTAGTTCACGAACACGTCGAGGTGGTGGCGGAGAATTGCGGAGGCCTGCAGCAAAGCGTCCTCCGGAGTCAACCGGCCATCGGTCCAAACTTCGAGAAGCAGCTTGTCGTAATCGGTGCGCTGACCGACGCGAGTGTTTTCCACCGCATACTTCACGCGGGTGACCGGTGAAAAAATAGAATCGATCGGAATGAGACCGATCGGCTGATCGGTGCGCTTGTTTTCCTCGCCGGTGGCGAATCCACGTCCGACCCGCACTTCGAGCTCGGCGTCGAACTTATGTTTCTTATCCAGCGTGCAGATGATCTGCTTCGGGTTGAGTACTTCGTAGCCCGAGATCTCCTGAATGTCGCCGGCGGTGACCGCACCCTCCTTGTTCACTGTGAGTGAAAGTTTCTTCGGCTCGTGGTCCTCGGCCTTGAACTTAACCTTTTTAAGATTCAGGACGATATCGGTGACATCCTCGACGACGCCAGGCAGAGTGGCGAATTCGTGTTGGGCCCCGGTGATTTTAACCGCGGTGATGGCAGCGCCTTCGAGCGAGGAAAGGAGAACCCGCCGGAGCGAGTTTCCAACTGTGTGCCCGTATCCCGCCTCAAACGGCTCGGCGGTAAACTTGGCGTAGGTTTCAGTGGCTGAGTTCTCGTCTTTGACGAGATTTTTCGGCATTTCAAAACGACCGTATCGGACTGGCATAGTATCAATGAGCGATTCAGCGAGTGAGTGATTTAGTGAATTTGCAGAGACAAATCAGCCGATCATTCAAACATTGAATCGCTAACTCCTTCAAAAGCCGGGTTACCCCTGGCGAGTGCAGTTTCGCATCATGCGATGGAAACCCAGGGACCAACGGCGTAGTTCAAAAAACTCGCTGCGGAGCGTGGAATAAAGACCAAATCGGCGACTTTGCAAGCCGCATCCTGCGGCCGCTGGCCCTGCAGACATGTGGCAGGCAGGATGCCCCCCGGCCCCACAGGCAGGATGCCTGTGCTACCGCTCGATCACATCATCCGGCAATTCGTTGGATGACGATGTCGATGTTCCTGGAAAATGCGCCGCCAGCAATTTGGCCACCTCCCCAATCACCTCAAGGATGGCGTGATTGAATTTCTCATTCTTAAAATGTTCCCGCATTTCACCGACAACTCTTTGCCAGAATTCTTCCCCGCACTTCTCATGGACGGCCTTGTCGCCGACTACGGCAAACTTGTGCGCCCGCGGCGCCACGAAAATGAGCACGGCATTACGATCCCGCGTCTTATCCATTCCCAATTGCTGGAATTTTTCTTGAGCGGCAACGAGCGGATCGTCCTTCAATTTGCCGCGCTGGATGTACACGCGGATTTCGCCGGAAGTTTTCGACTCGGCGTCGCGAATCGCCTGCACGATGCGGTCGTGCTCGAGTTTGCTGAGAAATTCTTTTGTCCGCATCTGTTACCAGCTAGAGCCAGCTCCTCCACCGCCAAAACTTCCGCCCCCACCACTAAAACCGCCGCCGCCGCCGCCACCCGACGACCAGCCTCCGCCGGAGCCGCCCGACCATCCCCCGATGAATGGACCGCCAAATCCGGAGTAACGATAACCCCGGCGCTTTTTGGATCTCGAGATCATGATCATGAAAACGATGAAAAAGATCAGGAGGACGAAACCGCCGTATCCGTTGCTCTTTCCGGTTTGCCTCTCTCTGACAGTCGAACCGGTTCCCTTATACTCGCCGCGAATGGCTTGCAGAATAGAATCGATGCCGGCAGCTAATCCGCCTTCGTAGTCGTTCGTCTTAAAGTGCGGCTTGATTCGGTATTCGGTAATATCGAACGCCGTCGCGTCCGGAAGAGCGCCTTCCAGTCCGTAACCGACCTGGATAAACATCTTGTGATCCTGGGTGAAAACGAAGAGGACCGCGCCGTTTCGCCGGTCCTTTTGGCCGACGCCCCATGCTTGAGCAACCCGCTGGGTGTAGTCGGCGATGTCGGAATCGCTTTGCATCTTCGGAAAAACCGCGACCACGATCTGGTTCGAGGTTTCCCGTTCGAATTGCTCGAGTTGTGAGTTGAATCGGAGAGCGGCGTCGTTTGAAACGACGCTGGCGTAATCACTAAAATAGCGGTCCGGTTTTGTCGGAATGACTTCGGCGGCGAAGGCCGACTGAGCGAGTATGCCGACGACGACGGCAGCGAAAAGGAGCCGGGTGGATCGGCCGCTCCGCCGGGCGATGCCAACTAATACGGCTTCGCCGCCATATTCTAGCACCCCGGGATCGCGACCGGGCGGAGCGCCGACTGCTCGATCCACCTTGTCGATCTGCGCGTGCAATGATTTACGGCGACGCGGTTGCCGCCGCGGAAGGTGCGGGCGCCGGCACCGGCGAGCCGAAACCAAAATTCACCGTGGGCGCCTTATCCGCGCCGGCCTGGGCGTTGAAGAACGGCTTCGGCGAAAACCCAAACATCCCGGCGATCATGTTCGTGGGAAAAACTCGCACCGCAGTATTGAACTCCTGGACGGCGCCGTTGAAATTATTTCGCTCAACTGAGATCCGGTTTTCGGTGCCTTCGAGTTGCGCCTGCAAGCTCAGGAAATTTTGGTTGGCCTTTAGCTCGGGGTACCGCTCGACCACCACCAGCAAACGCGAGAGGGCGCCGCCCAACTGGGCCTGGGCCGCCTGGAATTGCTCGAGCTGCGCCGGATCGGTTGGCGCCTTGCTCGGATCGATCTTTACCTGCCCGACGCTCGCCCGCGCGTTCGTTATTTCGATCAAGGTCGATTTCTCAAAATTGGCCGCGCCTTGCACTGTGTTTACCAGGTTTGGAATTAAATCGGCGCGCCGCTGATAGACGGTCTGCACGTCGCCCCATTTCTTGTTCACGTTCTGATCGAGCGTGACCAGCCGGTTGTAAGTGCCCATGAGAAAGAGCCCGACAACGAACGCGACAAAAATCAGGATCACCAACACACCGCCGCAACCGATCGCAAATTTATTCATAAGATCGAGATGAAAGGATATGCGCAGTTAGATCAACCGCAAGCAGCGGCGCTGCCGAAGATTCTTCACAAAAGATAACGAAGGAAACAAAGGGATGTGGATTTCCTTCCTGCCTAGCCCTCCGTTACCTTCGTTGCCTTCTGTAAAAGGTTTCCTTCCTGCGTTCCTTAGAGATGATCGGACGAAACCTACCGGCCGAGCACTAATCGGAGAAAGTGCGCGTCGGAGAATTTCGTGTCCTGGCCCTGGCGCACAATGATCGCATTTATCGACGGGATAATGAACATGCGCTGATAACCCGACCCGAGGCCGACGATCATGTCGGATGGCGCGGCACGGGAAAAGCAGATGTCTATCCAGCGCGCTCGCTCCCATTTGAGATCGAGCTCCTTTTCGATGTCGATCTCGCGTCCGTGGGGCGCTTGTCGATTGAGCCAAAAGGTCAGGCCGTAAGAAGGATTTGCGCTCGAACCGGTAAGCGCTTCGCGCAACAACCCGGACGGAACAACCTGCCGTCCATGATAGCTGCCATTGCCCAGCACCAGCTCGCCGAGCCGGGCCCATTCCCGCGCGGTCAATTCGAATCCGCTGGCCACCAGAGGATTGCCGCGCCCGTCGCGTTTGTATTCTAGCGCGGCGAGCCCGAGCGGACCGGCGACGTTTTCTTCAAAGTACGACGTCACGCTGCGCCCGCTTAACTTTCGATGCAGCAATTCCAGAAAGATCTGGAAATGACTCGGGCCATAGATGAACCGTGTGCCCGGTGCAGCCATCGAAGGGAGCCGAATGGCCACCGCGTTGCGATCGCGAATCGATTGTCGATGCAAAAACGGCGCGTCTTCGATTCCATCGGTCTGATTTAATAACTGCCGGACGGTGATCTGCGATTTGCGCGGATCGCCTTTCCATTCCGTGATCGTGTCGGCCACGTGATCGTCGAGCCTGATCAGTCCGTCGCGTGTTGCGCAAAGCGCGGCGAGGCCCCAGAAATTTTTTGTGCCGCTGAAGATCGGCCATCGCCCGTTGACCATGCCGCCGTTTGCGAAATGTTCGAAAACGATTCGACCATTTTGCATCACCAACATCGAGACGCCGTGTGTCTGATCGAAGTATTTTGCGGCCCTCGCGCAATTCTCCGGACGAATCTCCGCCGATGTCGATGTGGCGAGCGCGATTGCGAAAATCGGAAGGGCGAAAAATTTCATTGGAGGTAGGGGTGATTGACCCCAATCGCCCTCAGCCGCGCGAATCGCCATCCGGCGCGGCCGATTCAGGTGAACCGCCGCTAACTGGCTGCGTCGCAGCAGGCGTTGATAGAGGCAAATTGGATTGGGTCGCGTCGGGCGTTGTGTCGACAGGCGCCGGGCGCGGAGCGGTCGGCAAATGCCGAGTGCGCAATTCCTCCACATTCGGCAGCTCATCCAGATTGCGCAGACCAAAGTGATCGAGAAAGAATTGCGTCGTGTCGTAGAGAAGCGGCCTGCCAGGGATTTCCGCCCGGCCGGCGATTTTCACCAGCCCGCGTTCCATTAATGTTTGTAGAACGCCGTCGATGGTTACGCCGCGCACAGCTTCGACATCGGCGCGGGTAATCGGCTGTCGATAGGCGATGATAGCCAGGGTCTCCAGCGCGGGCCCGCTAAGCCGGGCCGGTTTGGGCGCGGGAAAAAGTTCTCGAACCCATTGCGCATATTTTGGATCGGTGGCCAGCTGCCAGCCCTCCGCTTTTTCCAACAACTGGAAGGCGCGCTGCTGCTCGATATATTCGATTTTCAACTGCTCCAGCGCGGCCGCCACTTCGGCGTCGCGGATCCTGGCAAATTCATTAGGCGAAAATTCGTCCTCCGCACCCGCGGCGCGCAGAGCGTCGACGATTTCCTTAACCGCGAGCGGCTTGTGAGCGCTGAAAAGAAGCGCTTCGATTACACGAACCAAAGTCATAATAATATAATACGTGTCATCCTGAGCGAAGCGAAGGACCGCGCAAATAATATAACAACGTTGTGACTAGATAGTGCCTTCGGGATGAGGGCGCGTTCAAACATTGCGCCTAATTTGCGCCGATCGCGCTTTGAATGGCGTCGGCGATACGATCGGCTTGCTTGTCGATCTTATCCAGCTCGCGTCCTTCAATGAGTAATCGAATTTTCGGTTCGGTGCCGGAGTAGCGCAACAGGACGCGGCCTTTGCCGGAAAGTTCTCTTTCCGCCTCGCCGACGAGTTTCATGACGGCGGGAAGCTCGGAGAGCGGCGGTTTATTTTTCACCGCCAGATTGCGCTGGGCCTGCGGATATTTTTTCAGGCAAGTTCTCAACTTGCTCAACGGCTGGCCGGTTTGATGCATGATCCGCAAAATTTGGAGCGCGCTCACGATGCCATCGCCAGTGGTGGTAAAATCGCGGAAGATGAGATGGCCGCTTTGTTCGCCGCCAAGGTTGAGATTTTGTTTCATCATTTCCTCGATGACATAACGATCGCCCACTTTTGTCCGAATCACTTTGCCGCCATTAGCAGCGAGGGTTTCGTCGAGTCCAAAATTGCTCATGACCGTCGCGACCAGCGTGTTGTCGCGAAGCTGACTTCCGCGCAGAAGATCGACCGCGGCGATGGCCAGGATCTCGTCACCATCGACAATTTCACCCTTCTCATCGCAAAGAATGACGCGATCGGCGTCGCCGTCATGAGTAATGCCGATATTGGCGCCACTCGATTTTACGGCGCGCTGAATCTCTTCCGGGTGCGTGCTGCCACAACCGTCGTTGATGTTCGTCCCGCTCGGCTGATTGTGGATAACGGTGACATCGGCTCCGAGCTCGCGCAGAATGCACGGTGTCGATTTGTAGGCCGCGCCGTTGGCCACATCGACAACCACTCGCAATTCTTCGAGCGACATGGTTCTCGGAAAGCTGGTCTTGGCGAATTCGACGTAGCGGCCGAGCGCGTCGTCGATGCGCGCGGCGCGGCCGATTTTTCCGGCGGTCGGCCGGATGGCGTCAATTTCGCCGGTGAAAACGAGCTGCTCGATTTTTTCTTCGATCTGATCGTCGAGCTTGTAACCGTCGTGCCGGAAAAATTTGATGCCGTTATCTTCGTAAGGATTGTGCGAAGCGGTGAGAACGATGCCGGCATCGGCGCGAAGAGAGCGAGTGATGTAGGCGACACCGGGCGTGGGCAACGGCCCGATCACGAGAACATCGACACCGAGCGAAGTGATCCCGGCGACCAGCGCGTTTTCGAGCATGTACCCGGAAAGGCGAGTGTCCTTGCCCAGCACGATCTTCGGTCGCGCTCCGGCTGGAATCGTCCGGGGATTGAGCTGAGTAAAAACATGGGCCGCCGCTCGCCCGAGTTTCAGGGCGGTCTCGGCGGTGACCGGCTCGACGTTGGCTACACCGCGAACGCCGTCAGTCCCGAAGATTTTTTTGTTTTGCATGACCCGACGAAAAAGCGCGCGCGGCGCGATACTTTAAGGTGGAGGCGCGGAGGGTGCTTGTCGATTGCGGTCGCTCAGGAAAATACATTCGTTCTCCAAGCCGAGCAGGATGCCCCACTTGAGAGGAAATGTTTCGAGGTTCACCGTCCGGGAAATGACCGGCGCCCATTCCTTGTACTCGCCCTTCAAAATGTCCTCCATTTTATTTTGGCTGCCGCTAATCGGAGTCATATATAATCCGTAGATCGGCCCCCCCAGCATTCCGTAATCACTGAGATCACTCATCACCTTGACCGTCTCCGGCACATAGATGGCGCGCCGGTCGGCATACCAGGCCACCGCCCAGGGCATGTCGGAGGCGGTTACTTCATTCGGTTGCATCCAGCCATTCAGCACTGCGATGTAGGGCGGAATGTAAGGCGGCCAATGGATGTAAAGCTCCGGAGGCTTCAGGCCCGGCAGGCGGCATAGCGTCGGCGCGGAGCAAAGGATGAAAAGGAGCAGGATGAATCCAATTCGCGCGGCGCGGAGGTGAATCTCCAGCCAGTTCCACTGCACGAGCAGGTAGGCGAGGCCGTAACAGGTCATGAGCGGAACGAAGATCAGATGCAATTGGTTAGCGGCGACACCTTCTTCCTGATTGATCCCGAAAACGGTCATGCCGGCGACCGCACCGCCCCACATCGCCAGAATCATCCAGCGAATGATGCTGGTCTGCGGCCGTTTGAAAATGTAGAGCAGCCCGGCAAAAAACCCGAGAGCGACCACACTCCAGCCAAGGTACCCGAAGAGTTGTCCCCATTGCATCAGAAAATTGCCCACCATCTTGTCGCGGAAAGCCTTCGGGCCTGCGCCTTCCAGAGTGAAACCGATTCGGCGCATCCATCCCGTTTCAGTGTGGCCGATGCCGTCGAGCGCGGAATAAATGGCGAGACCGCCGGGGTTGCCGCAGATCGCGTAGGTCCGGATCAGCCACGGAAAGTAAACAACGGCGAAGACTGTGAAAATGATGAGAGCGGCCCAGCCCCGCGGGCGGAAGAAGAAGACGCAAAAAATAAGGGCGGCCGCGAAAATCCAGATCGTCAATGCGTGGCTAAGAGCCAGAAGTCCGAACCCCAGACCGGCCAAAGCAAGCCAGGCGCCGACCCGGCCGCCTTCGGACTGGGACTCGACCGCGCGAAGAAGCGTATAAACAGTGCAGTTAAAGAGAAAAAGCAGGAGCATTTGGGGCAACCCGGAGAGCGAGTACTCCCAAAACATGTCGCCAAGCAAAACCAGGGCGCACGCCATCGTCGCAAGGCGTTGATCGAAGAGGCGGCGCGCGACAAAAAAGAGCACCACAATCGAGCACAGGAAAAGGAAGATCGACATCGCCGCAATCGCCCTGTCGCCGGCGTAGATCGTGTCCGCCGGCCCCATTTTTAAATGATTCTTAACGGGAAAAAGGGCGATTGCGTTTACCAGCGGCGGTAATGGCGCATTGAAAGTGTCGTACCAAATTTTTTGGGGCACGTTCTTGCCGTGCGACAGCAATTGGCCGATCGCCAGTGGCCGCGCCAGATGTGTTTGCCAGCCGTGTCCGCGCGCAATCTCCCGGCCAATCTGGGCCTGATCCATCGCCTGAGAGGTAGCCAGCCCGCGAAATTCATGGAGGAGATAAAAAAGTGACAGACCGCCGATCCCCGCCACAATCAGGGCGCGACGGATCCACACCGCGGGCTCGCCCGTTTCGAACGTGTGCACCATCCGCTGGATGAATTCTGCGCTGCCTGGCATTTTTTCAGGAGTTAAGCTGCTTCTGTTCCCCGCTGGCCTCCGGAACTGAGGTTTCGGATTTGGCCGCGTTCATTTCGTTGATCTTTCGATGAAGGGTTCGGCGGCTGATGCCAAGCTTTTTTGCTGCTGCAGTCACGTTCCCATCTGTCGCGGCAAGAGCCTGCATGATCAACTTTTTCTCTGTCTCGCGAATATCGAGAGGGCTCGATTTTTCACCGAACGCTTTTGTGGCGGAGATGCCGCGGGGCAATGTGCCGCCGGCCGCCTCTCGCACAGCGGAAGGAAGATCGCGCACGGCGATCTTTGGATTATTGGCCATGACGACGCCGTGCTCGATCGCGGTGCGCAACTCGCGCACGTTGCCCGGCCAGTTGTAAATGAGAAGGGCGTTCATCGCGTCGGCGGTAAGATCGGCAACCTGCTTTTCGTTAGCTTTCGAAAAATGCCGCACGAATGCGCGCACCAGAAGTGGAATATCCTCTTTTCGATCGCGCAACGGCGGCATGGTGATGCGCACGACATTGAGCCGGAAGAAAAGATCGTCCCGGAATTTGCCTTCGCGCACCAGCGTTTCGAGGTTCTTGTTAGTCGCAGCGACAAGCCGCACGTCGGCCCGCAATGTTTGATTGCCGCCCACGCGTTCGAAAGAGCGCTCTTCGCTGATGACCCGGAGCAGTTTGACCTGGGTGTTCGTTGGGATCTCGGAAACTTCATCGAGAAAAATTGTGCCGCCATTGGCTTGTTCGAAGCGCCCCATCCGCCGTTCGTGCGCGCCGGTGAACGCTCCTTTTTCGTGGCCGAACAATTCACTTTCCAGCAGCGTCGGCGAAAGGGCCGCGCAATGGACGGTCACAAATTTCGCCTTGTTACGCCGGCTCAAATTATGAATGGCGTGCGCGGCCAATTCCTTGCCAGTTCCGCTCTCGCCTTCAATCAACACGTTGGCCGATGAAGGCGCGACCTGGCGGATCGTGTCGAGCACTTCGCGCAGCGCTTGCGATCCGCCGATGATGTTTTCGAGGCCGAAACGCTCGTCCACCTGCTGGCGCAAGGTGCGGTTTTCCTGTTCCAGTTTCCGGCTTTGCAACGCGCGGCCGATCAGCATTTCCACCTTATCGAGGTTGAGCGGCTTGGTCACGAAGTCGTAAGCGCCGCGTTTCATCGCCTCGACCGCGAGATCGACCGTGCCGTATGCCGTCATCATGATGCAGATGGGCGGGTGCGGCATTTTCAACACTCGTTCGATCAGCGCCATTCCGTCTTCGCTGCCGAGGCGCAGGTCGGTAAGAAGGAGGTCGATCGACTCGCGTTCCAGGACATCGATCGCGCCGGCAATGTCCGCGGCGACATAAATATCGTAATCACCCTCCAACAACCGGCGCAGCCCGTCGCGGGTATGCTTCTCATCATCGACAATGAGGATGGTGGGCTGCAAAGGCATTGAGTGAATGAATGATTGAACCGGTTAGTGAGTGAGAGAGTGCGCCATTGCGACCCTAATCTCCGTCAATCACTCAATCTCTCAATCGCTAACTCGCCCACGGGTTCGACGTCACTCAATGGCCAAATCTGCGAAAACGCGTAGTATAATAGATGCAACGCCGCATTTTTCGCGTGCTGATGCCGTTCCTTCTGATGACGGCGACCGTTCCCGGAATTTTCGGGATCGACTCATCCGGCTCGATCGACACGAAGGAAGGCTGGAAACTCGCGGCCCAAACCAAAGAGGTCACCATCTACAGCCGGGCCCATCCAAATTCACCGCTTCGCGAGTTTAGGGCTACCGGCTCGATCGATGCGGTCCCGCAGGCCGTGGACGCAGTGCTCGATGACATCTCACACTATCCCGACTTCATGCCCTACACAGTGGAATGCCGGCTGATCAAACGCGAGGCGGACGCCCTTGTTAGTTATCAGCGAATCGCGCCAAAAATTTGTGCCGACCGCGATTACACACTGAGGGTTCGGAAAAAAACCTGGCCGGTGGCGAATGGCCAGGTCTTTCTCTCTAACTGGACACAGGCCAATGATCTCGGTCCGCCGGAAAAGAAAGGTGTGGTACGAGTGAAAGTTTGTGATGGCGCGTGGCTGCTTGAGCCCGATGGCGCAACGAAGACTCGCGCGACCTATACCGTTTATACCGACAGCGGCGGCGCGATCCCGGCGTTCATTGCCAACCATGCAAGCCAGACTGGGATTAGCCGGCTCTTCGCTGCGGTGCGCAAACAGGTAAAAAATCCGAAGTACGCGATAGGCCAACAGGTAGCGCCACGGATGGACACAGATTTGCACAGATAATTTTCGATTTTCGATCGGCGACTTTCGAATTTCGATCGTGGAGGGACCCGCTTCTGCGCGTCCTGGGACTTTTCGACAG
>JBDTZF010000142.1:0-5787 GCA_040005265.1 Verrucomicrobiota bacterium | reverse complement strand
TCGCTCGGTGCTCCAATGATGATGTGATCGAGGAGCTTGATCTGCAGCAATTCCGCCCCTTCCGCGAGACGCCGCGTCAGGCTGTGATCGGTCTGGCTGGGCGAAGCGTCGCCGGAAGGATGATTGTGCACCACAATAACGGCATAGGCGGAGGAAACGACAGCAGGCCGGAAAACGTCGCGCGGATGGGCGATGCTTTCATTCACGCTCCCGACCGAAACCTCCTCGACTCGAATCAGCTGATAACGCGTGTCGAGCAGAATTACCCGCAGTGATTCCTTGTGCAGCATCCGCATTTCTGCACCGACTAATTCGTGCACCAGCTCGGGAGAATCTATTTTTCGTTTCGACATCTTCTGGTGGGCAAGGCGATTTCCGAGGCCGAACGCCGCCACCAGTTCCAATGCCTTTGTCGGGCCGATGCCGGCAATCTTTTCCAACTCTTTCACTCCGCACCGGCTCGCTCCTTCAAGCGATCCGTATCTACTGAGTAGATCGCGCGCAACTTCCACGGCATTTTTACGGACGAGTCCCGTTCGCAGGAGAACGGCGATCAATTCGGCATCGCTTAGCGCATCTACGCCGCGCGCAGCAAGTTTTTCGCGGGGCCGTTCTTCCCGCGGCATCTCGCTGATCTTAAGCTGCGACATTTTTAATTTGGAGAGCGGAATCCGCTACGCCGTAATTTAGTCTCGCAGGAGCTCGACTCCATATTCCCGAATCAAACGCGAAGTTGATCAAACATGTCGCGCAACGCATCACCCAGCGCGAAAAGCGCATCGGCGTAAGGATTCGCCGTGATTCCATCGAGCGCACCTTGCGCTTCGCGGATCAAGTCGCTGCCAGTGGCGATTGATTCATTGAGAGCGCCGTTGGTCGCGCCGTTCTTCAGGAGCTCGGTCATCTCTTCGATCTTTTCTTCGAGCACAAGCCGGCAACAGCGTTCCCGTTCGAGCTCCGAAGCCGAGCGGAGGAAATTCAAAACGGGCAACGTAAACTTGCCTTTGATCAAATCCGTTCCCAGCGTTTTGCCTGTCGCGCTTTCGCTGCCGGCGAGATCGAGACAGTCGTCATAGATTTGATAGGCGGTGCCAATTTGCGTCCCGAATTTCTTAAACGTTTCGATCACGTTCGGCTCGGCTTCGCTGATCAGCGCGGCCAATTCCGCCGCTGCCGAGAAAAGCGACCCGGTTTTCATTTCGACGATTCGCAGATATTCGTCGACCGCGAGTTTCAGATCGAACCGGCGCTGGGTTTGGATCATTTCGCCGGAGCAAACCGTGGCCGCGGTGCGCGCGATAGCTCGCCCGATGGCCGGGTTCTCAAAATTGGTCGACAAGGTGAGCGCGTGAGCAAAAAGACAATCGCCCAGCAGTACGCTCAGCGAATTTCCCCAGCGCGCGTTCACCGTGGGCTGGCCGCGCCGACGTTCCGCTTCGTCCATGATGTCGTCGTGCACGAGCGTGGCGATATGGATGAGCTCGACGATCACGGCAAGATCGACATGTCCCGGTTTGATCTCGCCGGTCGCGCCGCCGGCCAGAAGGGCGAGAAGGGGACGCAGACGTTTTCCGCGGCTGCCCACCGCATACATCACGTAGCCCTCGATTGCCGGGTCGAACTCTGCTGCTTGTTGCGCGATCCTGGTTTCAACCGCATCGAGATGCGGTTTTACCAATTGCGCCACTTGAGCCAGCGGGCCGGCCGCAAGGGAGATCGAAGCCAGTCCGGTCGGTGCAAAAACTTCCACACCGCGAGAATACGGGGGCCGCTTGCGTGTTGTCAAAGCAACACGCACGCGAATTTCAGCGTTTTCGCAACCACGCCTCGGTTGCGTACTTTCCCGCTGCGATTTCCGCTGCGCGCTGGACGATTTGGTCGTTCAATTGCCGCCTCCGGCAACAGGTCGATAACTCTCCCGAAAGCCGCTCCTCGAAACCCTCCCCGAGATCCGCGTGTTGAATACTGCCCTGTTGGAGTAAGCCACCTCGCGTCCGGCGTTGCGCCGCGCCCGCCACCTTGCGCCCATTCATCATCACGTCCGCGCGCACCGGGTTGGCAAAACAAGCTTTTGAAACTGTGGAGGGGCGAGCTCCCGCGAGCCCGCGCTTGGCGTCGCAGGAGCTCCGCCCTCCGGCATTGGTATGTAATTGCGCGAGTTCTGCGTTGGCGCCGCTCGCGATCAGCGCATTCTGAAGTGCCCGATGCACATTCTCGTAGATCGACATCGACGATTCCGCGAAGGCCGAATCGCGCGCCGGAATCACAATGGAGTAAGTAAGATCCTCGCCGTGAAAAACAATTCCGCCGCCGGTCCAGCGGCGGACCAGGTCGCGTTCGTTTGTATGAAGTGCGATATCGGCAAATTTTCCAAAATATCCAAACGAAAGAGCCGGAGAATTCCAGCGATAAAAACGGATCGAAGGGATCTGTGCCGTTTCCAGCAACGCTTCATCGATCGCCATATTGGTGGCGGCAGTGCGCGGCGAATCGTCATAGTACTCATCTAGCTTCGCAAAAAGCTTTTCTGTCATGTCGAGCGAAGTCGCCTGCCGCGCCGTAGCTTCATGCAAAGGTGGGAGACGTCTCTCATTGTTCGATTCGGGAAACAGTTAGAGATTCCTCGACTCTGCTCGGAATGACATCAGAACCATTACGCTCCAAGCTCTTTCAGGATCTCTGCGACCGCGTCGCGCGGATTCTTGTGCGCAGTGATCGGCCTCCCAATCACTAAATAGTCCGCGCCGGCCTCGATCGCCTCACTTGGCGTCATCACCCGCTTTTGATCCGCGGCTTCCGACCCAATCGGTCGAATACCAGGAACGACGAGTCGGATCTTATCGTCAAACTCTTTGCGTAGCGGTCTGATTTCGAGAGCGCTAGCTACGATCCCATTAATCCCGTTTTCGACCCCAAGCTTCGCGAGCCGCAAAACCTGATTGTCGATCGTGTCCGAAACCCCGGTTACGTGCAGCGTCTCTGCCGTTGCACTTGTTAAAACCGTTACACCGAGGATAGACATCGTGTTATTCCGCGCGCCGACCGCGGCGCGGATCATCTCTCCGCCACCACTTAGATGAATAGTGAGCATCCCGACATCCAATTTGGCCGCCGACTCCACCGCTCTGGCAACCGTGTTCGGAATGTCGTGCAGTTTGAGATCGAGAAAGACATTTGCACCGGTGGCGCGAACGGCGCGCACGATCTCGGGCCCTTCTGCCGTGTAGAGCTGGAGCCCGATCTTAAAAAACGAAATCTGGTCGCACAGCTCCTTCACCAGGCCGAGCGCTTCCTGCCTTGTCGCGACGTCGAGGGCAACGATGATTTTTTCAACTACGTTTGTCATTTGGAGCGCTTCACGGTAGCACAGGCTTCCAGCCTGTGGGGCAGGCGGGCGTCTCGCCTGCCGTCTCTTGATTCGACAGGCACGATGCCCGACGGCCCCACAGCCAAGGTGGCTATGCTATACAAGAATTCATCCTGTTCTTCTTCGGTTTTGCCGGACAAATTGCAAGCCATGCAAGTCCTCGCCCCTGCGAAGATCAATCTTTCGCTTCGCGTTTTGAAAAAGCGTGGCGATGGATTTCATGAAATCGAAACGCTCATTTCGCCGATTTCGCTTTTTGATGAGCTCGAGATCGAGAAACAGTCGAGGTGGATCGATTTTCAGTGTGATGACCCTTCGATTCCGCAAGGGGACGACAATCTTGTTGTTCGAGCGGCTAAATTGTTCTTCGAATCGACCGGCCAAACCAGCGGCGTTTCGATCAGGCTGAAAAAAAGGATCCCGCACGGCGCGGGGTTGGGCGGGGGGAGCAGCGATGCCGCTTCAACGCTGATGGCGCTCAACGATCTTTTTGCAACGCAACTTCCGCGCGAGACGCTGGCCAGGATGGCCGGCGAAATCGGGTCCGACATTCCATTTTTCATTTTTCAATCCGCGGCGATTTGTAGAGGGCGCGGTGAACTGGTCGCGCCGGCAAAGTTACCTGCGCCGATGTCGATCTTGCTGCTCAAGCCCGAATTCAGCGTGCCTACCGAATGGGCTTATCAGCGCTGGCAGGATTCGCGCGAAATTCCGGGAATTAATTACGGAGCGCAGGGGTTCGAGAATCAGACCTTCACCAACGACTTGGAGCGGCCCGTCTTCGAGAAATTCGTGTTTCTCGGGCGAATCAAAATGTGGCTGCTCAGCCAGCCCGAAGTGGGCGCGGCGTTAATGTCCGGTTCCGGCTCAACGATATTTGCGGTGATGAAAGAAAAGGCCGGTATCGATACTGTAGCTAAGCGCGCGAAATCGGAATTGGATCCGCAATTATCGACGTTCGCGTGCGGGACTTTGGGTGGATCGAGCAGTCCCTTGCTCGATGCTAAGAATGGCGGCGAAGCCGCATTTGTTTAACATCGCCCGCGGAGCGGACGATCCACCTATTCGCCGGCGCTCCGGCGCAAATTCGCCAGCGTGTATTCGCGATTCAGTTTCGCTATGAAACTGGCACTGATCTCCGCCGGACAGACCGCTTCGCATTCGTAGGTGTTCGTGCAATTGCCGAAACCTTCCGTGTCCATCGCTCTCACCATTTTCAATACCCGGTTTTCTCGTTCCGGAGAACCTTGCGGCAATAATGCGAGATGCGAAACTTTCGCGGCCGTGAAAAGCATGGCCGACGCGTTCGGGCACGCGGCTGCGCATGCGCCGCAGCCAATGCAGGCCGCGGCTTCCATGGACAGATCGGCGTCGTGTTTGGGGACGAGAATGGAATTCGCTTCTGGAGCCGAACCGGCCCGCGCCGAAATAAAACCGCCGGCCTGCACGATGCGATCGAGCGCGCTTCGATCGACAACCAAATCCTTAATAACTGGAAATGATTTTACCCGAAACGGTTCGATAACGATCTTTTCGCCGTCGCGAAATTTCCGCATGTAAAGTTCACAGGCTGCGCCGGGATGATCGGGGCCGTGCGCTTCACCATTAATCGACATTGAGCAGGTGCCACAAATTCCCTCGCGGCAATCGGAATCGAACGCGATCGGTTCTTCGCCACGAAGGAGCAATCGCTCGTTTACGATATCGAGCATCTCCAGGATCGACGCGTTCGGCGAAATGTCCGACGCATCGTAGGCGACGAGTTTGCCTTTCGATTTCGCGTTTGGCTGCCGCCAAACTCTCAGGCGGAAGTTCATAGTTGAGAGTTGAGAGTTGAGAGTTCGGAAAAAGACATGATTAAGATGGAGACAATGATTTGCGCAGGCCGCTGAGCATGCGACTGAGTTCTTCAAGACTCTGATAATTTGAAAGAAACTTGTCTTCCGAAAGAAAGTTCTGCTTTTTCGCAATAAAGGCTTGCGAAGTAACTTCAAAAACTGATCCGGTCGCGATCTCGATGAATCTCGAAAAATCAGCCTGTGGCGTCCGAGAAGATCCTTCAGCAATATTTGAAGAGATCGAAATCGCGGCGCGGCGCATTTGATTGGTTAATCCGAATCTCTCTTCCTTCGGAAAACTTTGCGTTTGCGAATAAACTGTATCAGCCAGGACAACTGATTTCTGCCAAACATCGAGCTTTTCAAAGTTAAACATATGGGGTTTTGGAACTATCAACAATCAACTCTCAACTAAAAACTACTTATAGTTTCTTTGCGCTAAATGCACGGTCTCGAAATGTAGCGGCTCGCGATGTAACTTCGGCGGCGTGACTGCGCCGTTCGCGCCTTGAAATTCCCAGGCGAATACCGATGTGAAGTTCTCGTCATCGCGCATCGCTTCGCCTTCCGGCGTCTGGTGTT
>JBDTZF010000141.1:0-5800 GCA_040005265.1 Verrucomicrobiota bacterium | reverse complement strand
TGGGGTACGGCGCTTTAGCAAAGCGCTGCTTTCGACCACTCAGCCACCTCACCAGAAATCTGCTGCGTGAATATGAGGTGGATCAGAGGGGCGTCAACAAAGGGACGTCCACCCAGCTAATGGCGAGAGTGGAACTAGCGGCTGAGCAAAGCGGCCTGCAGCCCGCGCATTTCCGCGATATCGTTTGCGCTCGCTCTGCCGTGTTCGGCCTTGAGCGCCAGAAATTCGTATCGATTGATCATGTATCGGCGATGTTCGGCCGAGTTCCTGTGCATTTGCGGGACCCACTCACCCGTTGCGTAACCCAGACCGTCGGACCACTTCTGCGCGCTATTGTAATCGCTCATTTGTTGTTTCAGGTGCTTCATGCGCTTCTTGGTCCATTGCTTCCGTCCCGGGCTCATAGAGTGACCAGTGTTCTGTGACGATCCGCCGGACGGCCCGCAGGCGATTGCGGGCAAGGCAATCAAAGCGGCAAGCGACACGATTAAAACAACTCGTATTTTCATAGGATGGCTCCTTTGGAATGTTACGGTCTCCGACATCAGGCTTCGGCGGTTGGGCGTTAGCTCGGGTGCGATTATGTTAGGCGAAAATTTATTTGTCTAGACAAATTCTCGCCTCATGGGCGAGTTCGAATAGGATTGCGTCGTTATGATTAGTGAAGAGGAAGCGCGAGAGGGGATTCTGCGATCAACTGGGTTGTTACCGGCACGCAAGATTGCGCTGCAGGCCGCGCTCGGTTGTTACGCAGGCCATGATTACGCAGCGCGCATCGCGTTGCCGATCTTCGACAATTCCGCGATGGATGGCTATGCCGTGATGTCGACCGATTGCCGGCCCGGCGCGCGTTTGCGAATAATCGGCGAACAGCCGGCTGGTTTGGATCGGGAACTGCGTCTCAAAGCGGGAGAGGCGATTCGGATCTTTACCGGCGCGCCAATTCCCCAGGGGGCGGACGCAGTGGTGATGCAGGAGGATGTTGCGAAACAGAACGATGAAATCGTCGTGAATGTCGAGGTTGAGTCCGGCGAATTTATCCGGACGCGTGGCTGCGATTTAAGCGAAGGTCAAAAAATTCTGGGCAAAGGCGAGCGGATTCGCGAAACGACTTTGGCTTTGCTGGCGTCGCAAGGCATTGCCGAACTTACGGTCGGCGGCCAGGTGACTGCGGCGATCCTCTCAACCGGCGACGAGCTGGCCAAAGCCGGGGAGCCGCTTCAACCGGGTCAAATCTATGAAAGCAATTCGATCTTGCTCCAGGGTTTACTTGAACGTGCTGGAGCTACCGTAAAATCGGCGGAGCATTGCCGCGACGATCGCGAGTCATTAACCGGCGCAATCGAGCAAGGACAGATGGAGTCGGTCCTGATCATTACGGGCGGTGTTTCCGTTGGCGAACACGACCTCGTCAAAGCGGCATTGCAATCTCTCGGCGGGAAGATCGACATCTGGCGCGTCGCGATTAAACCGGGTAAGCCGTTTCTGTTCGGCCGCGTAGGCGACTGCGCGGTGTTCGGGCTGCCGGGGAATCCGGTCTCGGCTTTTGTGACGTTTTTGCAGTTCGTGCGCCCGGCGATCTTGAAAATGATGGGCGCGGCAAATCTCGATCCGGTGACAGTTCCGGCAAAGCTGAGTGTCGATCTTGGTAATGAGGGCGATCGGGCGCATTATTTTCGCGGCAAGATCGAGAACGGCAACTTTTCACCCGTTGGCCGGCAGGAATCGCATGCGCTTTTTGGGCTGAGCCAGTCCAATGCGCTGTTGCGGCTCGCTCCTGGCGAGAAGTTCAAAGCGGGGGCAATGGTCACGGCAGAAATTTGGGATTGAAACCCATCGGTGCCGCGCCGGTTGACACCTCTTCGCGCCATTCTAGTTTATCGCCGCTTTATAATATGGGGACAGCTACTGCGATTGCGGAACGGGAAACAGAGGAAATTCGTTCCGATGCCGAGCGGCTGTCTTACATCATTCTCGAGATGCAGCGCTGTTTCCTCATGCATCTTTCCAAGGAACTCGCGCCCGGCAATGTCTCCTTCCCACAGTATTTCCTGCTCACGTACATTGAGCAGAAGGAATTACTCACAATGTCGGCGATTGCCCAAAAGATGGGACATACCACGGCGGCGGCCAGCGGTTTGGTTGATCGCCTCGAGAATCTGGGCTTTGTCGTGCGGTCCGTTTCCCGCGAGGATCGGCGCAAAGTGATGGTCTGTATCACCCCGGCAGGGTCTGCTTTAGTCCGACGCATCCGGGAAGAGATGGTCGGCAACGTGATCAAAGTCATGCAGCATCTCAGTCCTGAGGAGCAGAAAGCATGGCTGCATATCTACAGCAAGATCTACAACTACTGCCAATCGAAATGATGAATTGGCACCGATTTCCCGTTGTGATATTACAATTTGAATCTGCGCGCGGCACATCGTGCATCTAATCTTTGAGCCTCCACCTATTTTAATGCGAAAATATTTTCTAGCCTGCGGAACCGTCGTGGGCGCCGTCTGCATCTCCTCGATCGTCCTTGGACAAGACGCGCCAAGCGCCACCATGACCCCGGACTCCACTGTCGTCCCTGCTCCGGCGTTTACGTCGACGCCGACCCCGACGCCAACCGTTATCGACACCCCGGCGCCAAGCGCCACCGCGACGCCCTACGTCATCGCAACTCCGGCGCCAAGAGCCACCGCGACGGCTACGCCCATTGTCTTTCCCGAATCGGGTCCCGTTTCCCCGGAGCCCTCTCCAATTATCCCGGAACCGACTCCCGGCTTTCCGCCCGTTTCCTCGAAACCCTATCGGTCAACCGAGATCGGAGTAACCAGCAGCCTCCAGTGGTCGGAAAAAGGCGCACCGGTCTTTAATCTGGACAAGGCCGTCCTAACCGCGCTTCAACAAAACCCCGACATCCTCCGCGCCAAGGAGGAGATCGAACGGACCAAAGGCGTGATTCTCGAGATTGCCGCGGCAGCTTTACCGCACGTCAATCCGCAGGGAAATTTCTCCTGGACAGACCCGAATCTGCGCGGCAACAGCGGCGGCGGCGGGTCAATCGGGGGCAGTGGCGGCACCATTCCCGGAGCGGATGCCGATGCTTACGCAATCCGCATTGTTGGGACGCAGCTGGTTTTTAATTACGGCACTTTTCGAGCGATTCGCGGGACTTTTTTCCAACGGGATAGCGCCTACTTCGGATTTCGGAGCACGGTCGATCAGGTGATCGCGACAGTAAAAACCCAGTTTTATCAAGTAATCCTTAATCGCGCTCTGATCGGTGTGCAGGAAGAGTCGGTGCGGCTCTTGGAGAGTCAGCTGAAGGATCAGCAAAATCGTTTCGAGGCTGGAACAGTCCCGCGTTTTAACGTCCTCCAGGCGCAGGTCCAACTATCCAATCAAATTCCGAACCTGATTGCGGCGCGTAACGCCTATCGGATCTCGATCCTGCAGCTCGCCAAGACTCTCGGCATCGATTACAACCCTCTCCGAGGAGTTGCCTCCCCGCTGCGCGTTATTGGTGAGTTGGCCTATGTGCCTCGAAAAATCTCGCTGATCGAAGCAGTAGAACTCGGGAAACGGAATCGACCGTTTCTTAAACAGGCGCGCGCTAATGTCTTCAATCAGCTCGAGCAAGTGCACGTGGCAATCGGCAACTTTCTCCCGAACGTTAACACCAGCGGCGGCTACGAAATATTCAGTTCGCCGTTCAGCACCAGTTGGAACGATATTTCCAACGGTTACGTGTTCCAAACGCAAGGCAACTGGGCTCTGTGGGACAGCGGTGAAACCTTCGGACGGGTCAAGCAACAGCGCGCGCTTCTTTCGCAAACCAAGATCATCTATGACGATGATGTTCGGCAGGTCGAGCTCGAGATTCAGCAAGCGGCTTCGAATCTGTTGCAGAACCGCGAATTGATTCAGGCGACGGAGAAAAATGTCGAACAGGCAGATGAAGCGGTCCGGTTGGCCAAAGCCCGCTTGGATGCCGGCGCCGGAACGCAGTTGGATGTCTTGAACGCGCAGGTGCAGCTCACCACTGCTCAATCTACGCGCTTGCAAGCGCTCTTTGGCTACGACTCTACACTGGCCGAATTTGATCGCGTTACCGGCGCTCAAAGCGTCTACACCGAAAGCTTCGATAGCATCGCTCCGCGCGCGGCCAAATCGAGAAGGTATTACACAGGCAGCGACGTGGATGCGGTAGGGAAAAAGAAACGCAATGCCGTTTTGGAACCGCTACCAGTAACTCCGATGTCTGGGCAGGGCCCCGGGTGGAAGTAGATTTCGATTCGAAGCGCGAGCTTCATGCTGAGCCTCGCCCGGTGAAAAAGGAACAACCGATCGAGTATTTTCCCGCGCTTGATGCCACGGGTGTGTGCCGTAGCGCTTTCATCACGCGAATCGCGGGCATCGATGTCTCGCAGCATAAGGCAGAAGCATTGAAGCGCCTCGACGCGGCGCATCATGAAATTCGTCGCGAGATCGGCGTAGCCGGGTGGCCGTTGTTCACAGTCGAGCAGGTTCATGGAAACAAACTGGCGATTTTCGATTCGAGCCTGATGGCGAATATGCAAAGTGGAATTGGAATGGGATGTGATGGAATTATTTCGGACCAGCGGGAAGTGCTTCTCGGCATTCATGTCGCCGATTGTTGCGCCGTTTACATTGTCGATCCTAAAACGCCGGCCATCGGTCTCGTTCATTCCGGAAAAAAAGGAACGGAGCTGGCAATCGCGGCCAAGACGATTGAGCAAATGAGACTGAAGTTCGGATCGCGTCCCGAAGAGATGATCGTTCAACTCAGCCCCTGCATCAGGCCGCCGCACTACGAAACTGATTTCGCCGCGGAGATTATCCGGCAGTGCCAATTAACCGGCGTTAAACAGATCCACGATACTGGCGCTTGCACTGCTTGCGATCCGGCCCGCTACTATTCCTACCGCCTTGAAAAGGGGAAAACCGGCCGCATGCTCGCGTTGCTGGGATTGAAATGATGGAGGGACGACCTCCGTGTCGTCCGACGATCTCCTTGGAGCCGACGGAGCGCGTCCCTCCAATTTAAGTCGACATCTCTTCGTCCGCGCCCCGCTTGATCGGACAAACGCCACGCTTCTTTGCGTTGGCAACAAAGTCGAAGAATTCGCGGGCTGCCTCGCCAAGGGTCATGGCAGCCGCTTTTTCGATTGCTGCGCTCACGTTCAGTCCACTGGCATAGAGGAGTTTGAACGCAGCTTTTATTTCATCGCGATCTTGCGTGTTAAACCCAGCGCGTCGCAAACCGACCACGTTCAAGCCGAACACATAGTTTCTTTCCGCTGCGATGACGAACGGCGGAATATCTTTACTGAAAGCGGATCCTCCTTGCGCAATGGCCAGTCGCCCCACGTGTATGTGTTGATGAAAAACGCAGGCACCGCCAAGAAATGCGCCGTCGTCTACGCGGACATGTCCGCCCAGAAGGCAATTGTTCGCGATAATGACATTGTTTCCGATCTCGCAATTGTGGCCAATGTGCGCGCCAGCCATCAGGAAATTCTTGCTGCCGATCCTTGTCACGCTCCCTTCGGCACTACCGCGATGGATCGTGCAATATTCCCGAACGACATTGTCGTCACCGATGTCGATCTTCGTTTTTCGCTCCGGCGAAAACGAAAGATCCTGCGGCGCGGCGCCGATGATCGCGCCGTGTCCGATGAAATTGCCAGAACCGATTGTCACGCCGTTTTCGATCACCACGTGCGATTGAACGACAGTTCTTTCGCCGATCTCGACCTCCGGCCCGATAATCGAGAACGGGCCGATCTCG
>JBDTZF010000044.1:0-19547 GCA_040005265.1 Verrucomicrobiota bacterium | reverse complement strand
TATCAACGTCTTCCTTCTGGAGCTCGAGCTTGCCGTGCGCGATCCGGCTGATGTCGAGCAGATCGTCGATCAGTCGAGCTTCCAGTTCGATGTTGCGCCGCACCATGCCGAACTGCTCGCGCAAATCGGTGGCGATGGTGCGGTCGTCTTCCAGGGCCGCTGCCGTCATGAGTACCGGTGTGAGCGGCGTGCGCAATTCGTGAGAGAGAGCCGCGAGGAATTTATCCTTGGCACGATTGGCGTCCTCCGCCTCGCCTTTCGCTTTCTCTAACGCTTCCTCCACCCGCTTAAGCTCGGTGATGTCGGTCGTTGCGCCGATCATGCGCACTACCTTGCCATTGCTTCGCAGCACGACAGCATTGGTAAAAACCCAAATGATTTCTCCATCCGATTTGACCGACCGAAAAGTAATTTCGTACGGCACCCCATCTTTTAGACTTCGTTCGATCGCCTTCGAAACGGACTCGTGGTCATCTGGATGAACCAGCGCGCCAAATGCTTCCACAGTTCCGTCGAACTCGTCTTTCGTTAAGCCGTGCATCAAGAAGAGCGAATCGGTCCAGGAAATGCGGTTGTTCGGAATGTCCCACTCCCAGATGCCCATTTTGCCGGTCTGAGTAGCGAGACGCAGCCGCTCTTCGTTGGCGGACAATTTCTCCTCGGCGCGCTTGCGCTCGATTCCCAGCGCGAGCTGGCGCGCGATTGTTAGAATTAGCTCGGTTTCTTCATTGTCGAAAACATGGGGCGCATTGTAGTAAACGGTGAATTTCCCGATGAGCTTGCCCTCCGCCACCAGTGGGATGAACACGAGCGCCCGAATTCCTTCTTTTTTGGTTACCGGCCCAAGCGAATCTTCGATCTTTGCGGCATCGACATCGGGAATCCAGACAGGCTCTGGATTCGGCTCGTCAACCTTCCATGCGGAATGCCCTTCGATGGTCTCGCGGTAGGCATCCGATAAATCGCGCCAGGCAACGAAGCCCGCCACGCCGGCGTCGTCCAGGAGGCTGATCGAGGCGCGATCGCAACGCACTGCGCGCAGAACTGCGTCCAGAGCGGAATCGTAAATATCAGTCAATGACGTGGCCCGGTGACGGCGTTCCACGAATTCGTACAGGACCTCCCGGCGACGGCCGCTCTCGGCCAAAGCCAGCTCGGTCTGCTCTCGCTCAGCGATGACCTGTTCCAACCGCGAACTGTGATGCTCCAATCGCTTCCGGGCCCGGCGCAAGGCTTCGCCCATGAAAATAATGATCCCGCACGAGAATGAATAGAGGGCGAGACCCGCCCAAAGGTCCGGGCTCCTGGGATCGAACGAATGACGCGGGAGGATGAAAAGGTACTGCGCGAGAGCGTATCCGGCAATGGCCGCCAGCACCCCCGGGCCCCAGCCGCCGAACCAAACAGCGATCGCTACCCCACCACTAAGAGTAATAAACTGGAGCCGATCGCCTAAAATCGGTGTGAGCAGCCAGCGTAGAAGGATAACACCTGCGACGCTCAGCAGCGCAACGCTGAATGTTGCCCAAATCGGACGATTTGTTGCTGTTAGCTTTTCTGGTTCCACCTTGTCTCGGAAAATTCTGCGCCACCCTTCCGCAGCGAAGTCTGTCTATGATTCGTGCCGGGACCACTCCTCAGATGTTCGCTCCAGCGTGTTGGTTAATAGCATCGCGGTCGCTTTTTTCAATGTGAACGGGGAGTTCGATGTTCCCGATCTCCATTGGACGTTAGGCGTTGAGCGTTGAACGTTGAGCGTTTTCAGGATGAACGAGACTTCCCAAACGCCCGCGCAGCTCGGCTATCGAATGCCGGCTGAGTGGGAGCCGCACGCCGCGACATGGCTTTCCTGGCCCCGGCGCGAGGGAATCAGTTTTCCCGGATCGTACGATCGCGTTGTACCGACGTTGCGCGAAATGGTCGCCGGGCTGGTCGAATCCGAGCCGGTCTGCATCAATGTCGTCAACGGCGCGCACGAAGCCGAAGCGCGGGCCGTTCTTGATGGAGTCGCACCCGAATGTATTACCTACTACGAAATCCCGACGAACGAGCCCTGGTGTCGCGATCACGGTCCGATTTTTCTGACACGCGATGTCGAACCAAAAGTCGCGATTGTCGATTGGGATTACAACGCCTGGGGCAATAAATATCCGCCGTTCGATCTCGATGAAGTTGTCCCGACCCGCGTAGCCGAAATCTTGAGAGTGCCGGTCTTTTATCCGCGCATGATTTTGGAAGGCGGCTCGATTGAAGTGAACGGCGCCGGCGCGTGCCTGACGACCGAAGGTTGCTTGTTGAATGAGAATCGCAACCCCGAGTTAACGCGCGAAGAAATCGAAAAGCGATTGCGAGAATATCTTGGCATCCGCGACATCCTCTGGCTGGGCGAAGGGACTGAGGGCGACGACACCGATGGTCACATCGACAACCTGGCGCGCTTTCTTTCCAAGCGAACGGTGCTGGCGATCGCCGAGCGAGATAAAAGCAGCCCGAATTATGCGCCGCTTCAGGAAAACTTGCGCCGCTTGCGCGAACTGAAGCTTGATATCGTCGAGCTGCCAACCACGCGGCGGATGACGCGCGAAGATCTCGTGTTGCCGGCGAGCTACGCAAACTTTTACATCGCCAATACAATCGTTCTGGCCCCGACCTACGCCGATCCTAATGATGACGTCGCATTGTCGATCCTGCGCGATGCCTTTCCAAAGCGTCGCGTCATCGGCATCGATTGCCGCGAACTAATCTGGGGCCTCGGCGCGTTTCATTGTCTGACACAGCAGCAGCCGGCGGTGTTGTAGCCACCGGGCTGTGGCCGGTCGGATACTGGGGAAACGGCCCGCAGGGCCGTGGCCACATTAATCCGCAACCAACCCGGGCTTGTACCCGCTTTTCAAAATTGCATCGTGCAGATCCGGCGCATGCACTTTGCGCGCGTCAAACGTGACGACGATGCGCTCGTACTCCGTATCGACGCCAACATCTGTCACTCCGCCGATCTTCATGAGCACAGGGCGCAATCGTTGCAGGCATTTGTCGCAATCTTCGCCTTCAGCTGCGATTTCGATTTTATCCAAAATTGCGTGGTCGGCGCGCTGGTGAAAAAATGGGTCGGCCGGTTCGATTTGGTTTGGTCGTGCTGGGTCCATCAATTTATTGAAACGTTCGCCGAGGCATTGATGGTCGTATTGGCGTGCGAGGCAGTGGCGATTGACCTCAATCGCCCGCCGCGAATGGTGATTCGTTTCCAACGGCGGGCGGTTCGGGTGAACCGCCCCTACCTTTTCGAAACGTCGCGGGCAATGGGTTCGAGCACGCGCCAGACATTTTCCGCCAGAATGCGTTGCCCGGCGACATTCGGATGGATTCGGTCCGGCTGATTGAGCAACGGATCTCCGCCCACGCCTTCAAGGAGGTAGGGAACCAGGGCGGCATGATTTTTCGCCGCGAGATCGGCGTACATCTGGCCGAATTCTCCCAGGTAGTCCTCGGCCGAAGTATTCGGGAGCTGCATCCCGCATATCACGATGCGCACGTTTGGATTACTCGCTTTCGCCTTATCGATGATTTCCTGGAGATTCTTCCGGATTTCTTCGATCGGCGTGCCGAGCACGAGATCGTTGATTCCCAATTGCAGAATGAAGATGTCGATCTTGTGCTTGAGATGGGGTGGCAAACGGCGCAGGCCGCCCTCGGTGGTGCCGCCGCTGGCGCTCGCGTTGGTTAGTTCGTAATTCAATCTCGCGGCGCGCAATTTCTCAATGAGCAAGGCCGGGTAAGCCTGGCTGCGTTTGAGATTCAATCCGTCCGACAAACTGTCACCCAGAACGAGGATCGTTTTAATCGGCGAGGAACCGGCCCGGCCGGCAGCTGCGTATTTTGTGCAGAGCATCGACAAGATACTGATAATCAGGGCGGCAGTTCGGAATTGCGTCGTTCGTTTAACCATTTTACGTTCCCATCCCTTTCCCTGCTGGCAGGAATTTGATCAGCAATCGAAAATCGAAAATCGGAACTCGCAAATATACGTATGGCAAACTACGGCATCAACGGCTTCGGACGCATCGGGCGCAACGTTTTGCGCGCCATGTCACAGAAACAGGTCGGGCATATTCGCGCGATCAACGATCTCACCGACACTCATACCCTGGCGCACCTGCTCAAATGGGACTCGGTCCACGGCAAGTTCGATGGTGAAATCGGTTATGACGACGAGAACATCATCGTGCGCGGGCATAAGATCAAAATCATGAAGGAGCGTGATCCGGGAAATCTGCCGTGGAAAGAGCTGGGCGTCGATGTTGTGCTCGAATCGACCGGCTTTTTCACGAGCCGCGACAAGGCCGAGCTGCATATCAGCAGGGGAGGCGCGAAACGGGTGCTGATCAGCGCGCCGGCCAAGAATCCTGACGCCACGATTTGTTTTGGAATCAACGACAGTATTTACGATCCGGCCAAGCACACGGTTGTTTCCAATGCGAGCTGCACCACCAACTGCCTGGCGCCGCTGGCCAAGGTGATGCACGACAACTTCGGCATATCTCACGGCTTCATGAGCACGATCCACAGTTACACCAACGACCAGCGGATTCTCGACTTGCCGCACGAGGATTTGCGGCGCGCCCGAGCCGCCGCCGTTAGCATCATCCCCGCGAGCACTGGCGCGGCGAAAGCGATCGGCGAAGTCATCCCCGAATTGAAGGGAAAATTGAACGGCGGGGCCTTCCGCGTGCCGACCCCGGACGGTTCGGTCACCGATTTCACCGTCGTTTTGGAAAAGGACGTCACCGTGGAATCGATCAACGCTGCTTTCAAAGCGGCCTCCGAGGACAAGAGCTACAAAGGCGTGCTCGAATTCAGCGACGAGCCGCTCGTTTCGCGCGACATCATCGGCAATCCGCACTCCTGCATTTTCGACAGCAAACTGACGATCACGCTCGGCAATCGCTTCGCCAAGGTTGTCGGCTGGTACGACAATGAATGGGGCTACAGCAATCGCTGCGTCGAAATGCTCGAAATGCTTGGGTAGTAGTCCCTCGTGCTCATACTCCTGCTCATGATCGAAGTATGAAGATCTATTTCGACCACGAGAAACTCGACGTTTATGAGCATGAGCATGAGCATGAGTAACATGGCAAAGTTAAGCGTTCGTGATCTTGATGTGCGCGGGAAGCGCGTGCTGGTCCGCGTTGATTTCAATGTGCCGACCGAGACGCGCGGCGGCAAGTTCCATATTATGGATGACACGCGGATTCGCGAGAGTCTGGCCACCATTAATTTTCTCCGTGAGCACAAGGCGAAGACGATTTTGATGTCGCACTTTGGCCGGCCAAAAGGAAAACCAGTCGATAAATATTCGCTACGGCCGATTGGCGAGTATTTGCATACGCTCATTCATCATCCGGTCATTTTCAGTCAGGACACGATCGGCGACGTGCCGAAAGCGATCATCGACAAGATGGAAAACGGCGATGTCGCTCTGCTCGAAAACGTGCGCTTCCAGCCCGAGGAAGAAGCGAACGACCCGACATTCTCCGAAGCGCTGGCCAAACTCGGTGATCTTTATGTGAACGACGCCTTTGGCGCGGCGCATCGGGCGCACGCCTCGACCGCCGGCATCACCAAGTTTATCGCGAAATCAGCGATGGGACTTCTGATGGAGAAAGAGCTGAAGTATTTGCGAGAGGAACTGGCCAAACCGACCAAGCCGTTCCTCGTGATCATGGGCGGCTCTAAAGTCTCGGATAAGATCGGCGTGCTCAAAGCGCTCATGGAAAAGGCGGACACGATCTTGATCGGCGGTGCCATGGCCAACACATTCTTCAAGGCCCAGGGAATTCCGGTCGGCGCGAGCCGGGTTGAATCCGACAAGGTCAATCTCGCGCACGAGCTTGTCGATTTTGCCAAAGAGCGCGGCGTGAAACTGCTGATACCGGTCGACGTGGTGGAAGCCGAAGCGATCAGCCCTGGCGCAGCGATGGAAAATACCAGCCGCCTTTCACCGCAGCACGGCATTCGCGATGGCTGGCACGCTGTGGATATCGGCTCGGCAACGATTGCACTATATCAGGAAGAGATTGCCAAAGCGGAAACGATTGTCTGGAACGGACCGCTCGGCGTTTTTGAAATCCCGGAGTTTGCCGAGGGAACGATTGCCGTTGCCGAAGCGCTGGCTCAGTCGGGCGCCACCACGATCATCGGTGGCGGCGATTCGGTGACGGCGGTAAGACAAGCCGGACTGGCCGATAAGATGACATTCATTTCCACCGGCGGTGGCGCATCGCTCGAGCTGCTTGAAGGCAAGGAGCTGCCGGGTGTTGCAGCGCTTACCGACAAATAAGACTCAATGAGAAAAAAGATTGTAGCCGCGAATTGGAAAATGAATATGACGCAGGCCGAGGCTGCGCGGTTCGTCGAGTCATTCCTGCTCGAAGTCGGAGATGTGTCCGATATTGAGGTGGTTATCGTTCCGCCATTCACCGCGATTTCGAAAGTGAACGAAATGCTGGGAACAGCGCAGGACATCAAGGTCGGAGCGCAGAACATGCATTGGGAACGAAGCGGCGCGTTCACCGGCGAGATTTCATCAGCGATGTTGCGCGATTTGTTTGTGCGCTATGTCGTGCTCGGGCATAGCGAGCGCCGGGCGTTATTCGGCGATACCGACGAAATCGTGAACCGCAAAGTGCGCTCGGCGCATGAAGCCGGCCTGCGCCCGATTGTTTGTGTCGGTGAAACGCTCGATCAGCGCGACCACGGCAACGTTGAAAAGATATTGTCGATCCAGTTACGCGGCAGCCTGGCGAATCTCGACGCGAAAGAATTGCAGGAAATGGTGATTGCTTACGAACCGGTATGGGCGATCGGGACCGGCCGCAACGCCACTCCCGCGCAGGCCCAGGAAGTGCACGCTTTCATCCGCCGGACACTTCGTGAGATGTCCGATGACGCCACTGCCGATCGCATCCGCATTCAATACGGCGGCAGCGTCAAACCGGAGAATGCGCGCGAGCTCATGTCGCAACCCGACATCGACGGCGCGCTGGTCGGCGGCGCCAGTCTTGATCCGCGGAGTTTCGCCTTGATCGTCAAAGCCGCGCGGCCGGAGTAGCACAGGCATCTTGCCTGTGGGCCAGTTGGCGTCTCGCCTGCTATTATCACTTCTTAATCTCGAGATAGGTCCGCGATTGCACCTTGTTCGTGCCGGGCTGAAATTCCTCGACGCGCATTTGCTTAAGAAACCAGCGCTTGTCGATCTTCTGCGCGGAAACCACTTCAAATCGCTTCGCGATCTTGCCGTTCCAATCGTAACCCTCGATCCGCATCAGCGCGCCGCTCTCCTTGTCCGCCCACAGGAAAACGTTCGAGTATTGCGAGTCGCGTGCCGGCGCCTGCACATGGACCTTCCAGCAGCTGCGCGCGTGCACGGTTTCATCGCCCAGAACTTTGCCGCCCGGCCAGTATAGAAACTTCAACGTGAGATCGCCATATGTGATGCCGGTCCCCCGGATCTTTTGATCGAGCTTCGCGGCCGGAATCTTCTCCGTTTCGCTATCGGACACGACCTCGAGCCGCGAACCGTTTTCTTCCAGCTTCAATTGCAAAACCTCTTCCGGGTCCCGGAAGGAATAGCGAATCAGCGGGCCCGTTTGGGTAAGTTGAAACGGAATGACATTATCATTTTCGCGCAATTGCCCTTGAAGATCGATCTGTTGCTCGGCCTGACGCATTCGGACCATGGCGAGAATGTCCTGAGCGGAAGGAGGAGGCTCGGCCAGCGCGGCAGAAGAAAGCGTGAGCACAATAATAAGAAAGAGCCGCACGATGGTTAGATTGCTAATGAGTCGAACCGTTGAAGAATGGTCGCCCTGAGCGCCTTGTTTTAACATTTTAACGATTCCACGAATCACCTATCGTGAGCCTGCCGATGGATCAAACCCTCTTTCATCTCATTAATGAGAAGTGGACGAATCCCGCCCTCGATTTGTTCATGGGGGCGCTTAGCGACAGCGCGATTTGGCGGCCGTTCATCATCGCGATTGCCCTTTTTGCGCTTTTTATTGGTGGATTCAAAGCGCGCGCCTGCATTCTTACCATCCTGGTGACGATGCTGATCGTTGAACAGGTCACCGGCACGTTAAAATCGTTAGTCGCCCGGCCCCGGCCCAGGCAGGCGCAAAGCGTGCGCCTGGTTGAGCTGCAAAAGGCGAGCCCGAAGATTCTGACACTCTTCAAGAAACCGTCGATTCATTATTCGGATGAGGGCGAGCGAAATCACCCGGGGGCTTCGTTTCCATCGGGACACATGGCAAATAACACTGCCATCGCGGTTTGTTGCACCGTTTTTTACCGGCGTCGCGGATGGCTCTATTGGGTTGTGGCCGGGCTCATCGGTTACTCGCGAATTTATTTGGGGGCGCATTGGCCGAGCGACGTCTTCGCGACCGTTTTTCTTGCCGCCGGCGAGACATTGATCATCATCGGGATATTGGAATTGATTTGGAGAACGGCTGCACGCCGATGGGCTCCGCAGATTTTCGCGCGGCATCCTAGTCTGGTTGTTCGCCACGGCGAATCCGTCCCTGGGCGGATCGACCCAACCCAATGAGCACAACGCGAGCAGTTTGGTTTTTCGTTCTGGCGCTGACTCTCGTGCGCTTGTCGATCCTGCCGACGAGCGACCTCGAGTTCGACGAGGCCCATTACTGGATGTGGTCCGACCGGCTCGCGCCTGCCTATTTTAGCAAAGGTCCAGGCGTGGCCTTCGCCATCCGCGCCGGCACTGCGCTCTTCGGCGCAAGCGAATTCGGCGTGCGTTTTTTTAGTCCAGTGCTCGCGGCGGGAACGAGTTTGCTCCTATTTTATTTTGCCCGCCGCCTGTTCAACGAGAAGGCTGCGATGTGGACGGTGATTGCGCTGAACGTCACACCAATTTTCAACATCGGCTCTTTCCTGATGACGATTGATCCGTTGTCGATCTTCTTTTGGACTGCCGCAATGTTCACCTTCTGGCTCGCCCTTGAACAAAGCCCGCGACTTTCCTGGTTTTGGCCGGCCACGGGATTGCTTATCGGCCTCGGTTTTCTCTGCAAATATACGAACGCGCTCGAACTGGCTTCGGTTATTCTGGTGCTCGCGCTGGCGCCGCGACTACGCCACGAATTCAAGCGGCCCGGCTTCTATTCGCTGCTGGCCGTATTCGCGGTCTGCGCCATTCCGCCAATCATGTGGAATCAGCAACACGCCTGGATCACGCTTGTACACTTGCGCGCACGTGGCGGAGTCGACCATGGCTTCGGTTTTCACCTGGTTGAACCGCTCAAGTTTATCGGACAGCATTTTCTGACCTACTCGCCGCTGCTCTTTCTGGCTCTGGCCTGGGGCGTCGTTGCCAGCCGGCATCGGGTCACCCAGCAATTCAAGGTTCTTTTCCTTTTTTGGTTCGGCCTGCCGGTCTTCGCTTTCTATTTGATTCTTTCGGTCAATAAAGCCGCCGCGCCGAATTGGGATGCGTTGGGACTGATCAGCTTCGGATTGCTGGCAGTTTATTATTGGCGGGAACGAATCGAAGAGCGCGCAGTGCTGAAGATTTGCACCGGCACGGCGCTGTTGCTCGGTCTCTTCATGAGTGTGATCGCGCTCGATACCGATCTGTTGCATAGCGCCGGAGTGAAGCTGACGCGGTCCGATCCGAGCGATCGAATGCGGGGCTGGAAAACCGCGACCGGCGCGGTGGAAACAATGCGCAACGAGCTTGAAACCAGGCTCGGCGAAAAATTGTTTCTGATCGCCGATGCTCGCGATCGCGCTTCCGAGATTTCGTTTTATCTGCGCGACAAACGCGTTGAAGGGCCCGGACATCCGCCCGCTTACATCCCCGAATCGCAAGACATGGTTAACCAGTTTTCCTTCTGGCCGCGCTACGATGAATTTGTCGAAACGAAAGCCGGTGTCGCTCCAGCCGAGCAGGGCGTTTATACCGAGGAAAGCGGCGTCAATCTGTTCGTCGGCCGCGACGCCCTTTTCATCCGCGACGGAGCAAAGGACCGCGTGCCGCATAATATTCGGGCCGGCTTTCAATCCACGGAGCCGGTCGGGACAATCGAAGTGCGGCGTTTCGGCAAAATCGTCCGGACGTGGCAGGTTTTTCTCTGTCGAGGGTACAAGACTTTGCCGTTGTGACGATGATGACAAATTCGCTGGAGGTCTCCGTAGTCGTGCCTCTGTTCAATGAGGAAGAGAATATATCGATCCTGCAATCGGAGTTGCGCGCGGCGCTTAAAGGACTCGATCACGAAATCATATTCGTCGACGACGGCTCAGTCGATCGCACGGTCGAGCGAATCGAAGCCGCGCCGAACATTCGCGTGCTTCGGTTCGAGAAAAATGCGGGACAAAGCGCGGCGATGTATGCCGGTCTTCAGGCCGCGCGCGGCGTGACCGCGGTTCTGATCGACGGCGATTTGCAAAATGATCCAGCCGACATTCCGAGGCTCCTCGAGGAGATCGCGCGCGGGGCCGATCTCGTCTGCGGTTATCGCGCAAATCGGAAGGACACGTTGGTCAAGCGGCTAACGAGCCGGATCGCTAACGCTGTGCGCAGCCGATTCACCAAGGATGGCGTGCGCGATACCGGGTGCACATTGAAAGCGATGCGCCGCGAATGCGTGAGCGCCCTCCTTCCGTTCAAAGGGATGCACCGGTTCATCCCCGCACTCGTCAAGGGCGCGGGATTTCGTCTCGTTGAGATTCCGGTGAATCATCGCTCGCGCCGATTCGGTGAAAGCAAATACGGCCTGGGCAACCGTGCCTTCCGCGCCACCACCGATATGTTCGGCGTCCGCTGGCTGTTGTCGCGACGATTGAATTATAAAATACGTAAAGAATGAGCCCGCCACCGTTGCCCAAAACCCCTTGTCAACCTAAGCGCTCCCGCTAAGCTTCCCCTCCCGCATTCAGCGAATTCGCATGGCCCTCGCCGACCTACTTTCTGCCGAGCAAATCATCCCCGAGATGAAGGCAACCGAGCGTTGGCCGGCCATCGTCGAGCTGATCGACCTCCTCGTTAGCCTGAACAAGATCAAAGCCGCGGATCGCGACCCCATCCTGGCTGCGCTAAAACAACGAGAGGAAACTATGAGCACCGGGATCGGGTTTGGCATTGCCATTCCCCACTGTTCGTCCGACCGGCTCGAGGAAGTTATTGCCGCGTTCGGAAGATCGTCAGCCGGCATTGAGTTCGACGCGTTGGATAACGCGCCGGTGAAATTCGTGGTCCTGTTTATCGTGCCGAAAAATCAATTTCAGACCCATCTCCGCACCCTCGCTTCGATCGCAAAGTTCCTGAATGACCGCAACGTTCGCGACAATCTGGCGAAGGCAAAGTCATCCGAAGAAATTTTGTCGATCTTTCACGAAGGCTCGCAAAAGTAAATTGCTGCCGCCGCCGGTGGATCGGGCAGTCCCATGCTCGATGCTGAACAAATCGGCGAAGCCGCTTTTTTATCTTACGCGTTCGATTCAGTTTGCGGCTGCGCCGTTATTCTGGCATCGCCCGGCGAAGCGCGCCCCCCACGCTGCAATCGCATAAATTGACTTTATCCATGTTTCATCTGTGTGAGTCTGTGGCTTAAGAATCATGGAGACGTTCCAAACAATTCTCGGAAAGCGACTGCGCGACGCTCTGGCCAAAGCAGGCCTTCCAGCCGGCGGCGAGGTAACGCAAACAGCGGATCCGCGTTTTGGCGATTATCAGGCCAATGCCGCGATGATATTGGCAAAGCAGCTCGCGGAAAATCCGAGAAAGATTGCCGGGAAAATTCTCGAGCATCTCGATGTCGGCGATATTAGCGAAACACCGACGGTTGCCGGCGCGGGCTTTATCAATTTCAGTTTGCGTAACGGTGCCGTGGCCAATCAGGCTTCGGCCCTGTTGCGCGATGACCGGCTCGGTGTGGCAAGATCGACATCGCCGCGGAAAATCGTGATCGATTTTGGATCGCCAAATGTGGCCAAGCCGATGCACATCGGTCACATTCGCAGCACGGTTTTAGGGGACGCCCTCGCCCGGATCGCGTCGTTTCTTGGGCACGAAGTGATTCGTGATAATCACATTGGCGACTGGGGCACGCAGTTCGGAATGGTGATCTATGGCTGGAAACACCTGGTAGATCGGCAAGCACTCGAGCGCGACCCGATCGCCGAGCTGGTCCGCATCTACAAAGAGACCAACGAAAAATCGACCGCTGATCCGGCCGTGCGCGAAGCCTGCCGGCAGGAATTGGTCAAGCTTCAGGCGGGCGATCCGGAAAATTTATCGATCTGGAAACAGTGCGTCGAGCTGTCGATGAAAGATTTCGAGCGCACTTATGAGATGCTCGATATTCATTACGACATTCAGCGCGGCGAAAGCTTTTATAACGAACAATTGCCCGGAGTTGTCGACCGGTTGCTCAAATCGGGAATTGCCGAAGTGAGCGAAGGCGCGGTGGTCGTTTTCTTTCGCGACATTCCCGAGCTGGCTGACAAACCGTGCATTATTCGCAAGCGCGACGGAGGATTTAATTACGCCACGAGCGACTTAGCGACGGTCGATTATCGCGTCAACGATTTGAAGGCCAATACGGTCTGGTACGTGGTCGGCGCGCCGCAGAATCTGCACTTCAAACAGATTTTTGAAATCGGACGACGGGAAGGTTATCAGGCCGATTTTCATCACATCACATTTGGCAGCATTCTGGGTGAAGATCGCAAACTAATGAAAACGCGCTCGGGCGACAACGTGCCGCTGCGCGACGTTCTCGATGAAGCTTGCAAGCGTGCCCGCAAGATCGTCGAGGAGAAGAACCCGGAGCTAAACGAAGCGGAGAAAGCCGATATCGCGAATACAATCGGGATTGGCTCGGTGAAGTACGGCGATCTCTCGCAATATCGGATGACCGATTATGTCTTCGCGTGGGACAAAATGCTTTCGTTCCAGGGAAATACCGCGCCGTATTTGCAGAACGCTTATGTGCGAATTCGCTCGATCTTTCGCAAAGCCGGCGAATCCGCTCCCAAGGACGGCGAGTTAGTCCTGAAGGAACCCGCCGAGATCACTTTGGCCAGGCGGTTGTGCCAATTTGCCGAGGCCGTTCCGCAAGTGTTGAACGATTTTCGACCAAACGTTCTCGCGAATTATTTGTTCGAACTGGCGAACTCCTTTCACGCCTTTTACGAAGCTTGCCCCGTTTTGAAATCGGAAGAGCCGGCCCGCAGCTCGCGGCTGGCCCTGTGCGAATTGACCGGACGCGTCTTGCAGCACGGCCTGGCTCTTCTCGGGATCAAAGTGCCCGAAAAAATGTAGAGAAAGCGCGCAACGCTGGGCGCCTGCCGCGCCGTAGCTGTTGCCAAGGCGGGTTGAGCGTCGGACGTTTTCTTCCTTCCTGTGAAAACCGAACATCCGCGCATCCCTAGTTGCACCTACCGGTTGCAGTTTAACCGGCAGTTCACGTTTGTGCAGGCGCGCGAGATCGTGCCCTACCTGCACGCGCTCGGAGTGAGCGATGCCTATGCCTCCCCCTATTTTCAGGCGCGTGCTGACAGTTTGCATGGCTACGACATTACCGATCACAACAAATTGAATAAGGCGATCGGATCACGCGAAGAGTACGACGCCTGGATCGCGGAGCTGCACGCGCATGAGATGGGTCAGCTGCTCGATTTCGTGCCGAACCATATGGGCATCTCCGAGCCGCTCAATCAATGGTGGATGGATGTGCTGGAAAACGGCCCGAGTTCGCCCTTCGCGCGCTACTTCGATATCGATTGGCGGCCATTGAAAGCGGATCTTCGTGATAAGGTCCTGCTCCCGATTCTGGGCGACCAATATGGGCGCGTGCTCGAGCGAGGCGAGTTACAAGTGCATTTCGAGGAAGGCGAATTTTATCTCACCTATTATGATCGCCAGCTGCCGATCGCGCCCGGCACTTACACACATCTCATCGAGATTGCGCTCCAGAATCTCACTGACTTCAAAAACGAAGAGTTCTACGCCGAGCTCCAGAGTATTTTGACCGCCCTGGAATACCTGCCGAAGCGCACCGAAACGGACCAGGAACGCATCGCCGAGCGCGCGCGAGAGAAGGAAATTATCAAGCGCCGCCTCGACCGCCGCTGCGCCGAAGCGCCGCAAGTGCAGCTGGCCATAGACAAGGCTGTGGTCCAAATTAATGGACACTCGGGCGATGCGCGGAGCTTCGACGCCCTCGACGAATTGCTGAACGCGCAGGCCTATCGACTGGCGTTCTGGCGGGTCGCCGCCGAGGAAATTAACTATCGCCGTTTTTTCGATGTTAACGATCTGGCGGCGATTCGGATGGAGCTGCCGGAAGTTTTTGAAGCCACGCATCAACTGCTTCTCGATCTAATCCGCGACGGCGCGGTCAGTGGATTGCGGATCGATCATCCGGATGGCCTTTACCTGCCGCAGGAATATTTCGAGAAACTTCAGCGGCGTTGCGCGCAGAGGCTTGGGATCAGTTTGCCCAAAGATGGGCGGGCCGCTTATCTGGTGGTGGAAAAAATTCTCACCGGGTCCGAAACGCTGCGAAAAGATTGGCCGGTTCATGGAACAAGCGGCTACGATTTTGCAAACCAGGTCACGCAGTTGCTGATCGATTCCTCAGCCGAAACTGCGATCACGAAAACATTCCATCGTTTCATCGGCCACTCGCTCCATTTTGGGCATCTCCTGTACGCAAAAAAATTGCAGGTGATGAAACTGGCGCTCGCTAACGATGTCGATGTTCTCAGCAACATGGTCGATCGCTTGTCCGAGCAGAATCGCTGGTTCAGGGATTTCACGCTGGAAGCGCTTGCCCGGGCCGTGCGGGAAACGATCGCCTGTTTTCCGGTTTATCGAACGTATCTCGCGCCCGGCCAGCCAGTGAATGAGGACGATCGGCAAGTAATCGAGCGCGCCATCGCCGCGGCCAAGCGACGTAATCCGGCCATTGAAGAATCGATTTTCCATTTCCTGCGCGATGTCCTGCTCTTCCGGTTTCCGGAAAATCTGGAGGAACACGCTCGCACGGAGCACGAGCATTTTGTGCTGAAATTTCAGCAGACTACCGGGCCGGTAATGGCAAAGGCCCTAGAGGACACGGTATTTTATATCTACAACCGAGTCGCTGCGCTCAACGAAGTAGGTGGCGAGCCGCAACAGTTCGGACTGAGCGCCGATGCGTTTCACGAGCGTAATTCGGATCGACAACGGCATTGGCCGGAGACGTTGCTCGCGACTTCAACGCACGATACCAAACGGAGCGAAGATGTGCGGGCCCGGATCGCGGTGATCACTGAGATGCCGGAACTTTGGCGGCGATCCCTGCAGCGGTGGCGTACCGCAAATCGCCGCTGGAAACGCAACGTGAACGAGACGGAAGCGCCTGACGCGGATGAGGAGTATCTGCTTTATCAGGCATTGCTTGGAACATGGCCCGTGAAGGCAACGGGCGAGCCGGAAGAGGCCGCCACTCCAGCGTATATCGAGCGCATCCAGGCGTACATGGCCAAGGCCCTCCGGGAAGCGAAACTCAACACCAGCTGGATTCAGCCTAACGAACCATGGGACGCGGCCATGCATGACTTCGTCGCCAAGATCCTGGAGCCATCGTTCCGGAATAAATTTCTTCCGGTTTTTCTGCCCGTTGTTCGCGAGATTGCGCGCCTCGGTGCAGTCAATTCGCTCACCCAGATTTTGCTCAAGCTTGCTTCGCCCGGTGTTCCCGACATCTATCAAGGCAACGAGATTTGGGATTTCAGCCTGGTCGATCCCGACAATCGGCGACCGGTCGATTACAAGCGGCGACGTGAAATGCTTGAATCGCTCTCCAAGGCGAAACCGGAGGAACTTCTGCAAAATTGGTCCGACGGCCGCATCAAAATGTTCCTAACCCAACGTGTCCTGCAACTTCGGCGTGCACATCCCGATCTTTTTCGGCGAGGCGAATATCTGCCTCTGCGTGCCAGTGGAACATTCGCCGATTGCTGTGTCAGTTTCGCAAGAAAGCTCGATGATCGATGGATCGTTGTTCTTGCGACGCGTCTCTCTTCGCGAATCGGATTCCCACCGTTAGGCGAACTTTGGAAGGAAACGCAGCTCGATCTTCCCGAATCGTTTTCGGTCGAGCGAGGTCGCGATCTTTTCACGGGCCGCGAACTGCAGGCGAAAGACCGTCGAATTTCGATAGCGGACGCGCTGTCGATCCTGCCGTTCGCGGTGATTACGAATATTGGATAACCGCGTCGCTACCAAACGGCTGTCATCCTGAGCGGAGCGAAGGACCCCGCCTAGAGGAAACCGCCCGCGATTTAACGAAGCGAATGCGGTTCAGCAAGATTTCGGGTGCGTGGTCGGCGACTGCGAGGTCCCTCACCGTCTGCGCGGTTCGGGATGACGGTCAGAAGATTAATGGTAGCCCTGCGCGAAGCGATCGGCCACATCGGAAACGAATTGCGCGAAATTCCCGATGTTAGTGAGCAGATCGGCGCCAAGGGCCGCGAACGTGATTTGGGGCGACGCGAGAATAAGCATCACGCACAGGAGCAGAAGATTCATGAGATAGATCACGACCAGAGAGAAAAACGTCCCCTGTGACCGCAAGTCGCTTTGATTCTTCGGGATCATCCAGCACGTGAACGTGAAATGAAATGCCCAGGTCGCGCCGATCACGGCGTAAAGCACGCGCCCATAAGGCTGAATATTCATGAATAGACTACAGACACCGAAAATCATGATCGCCAGGATGCTGTAGATCGGGAAAAAATAAGGTGCGAGCGCGATCCAGAAGTTGCTCTTGCTGGTGACGATGTGGCCCCCTTCGCGACCGACGCTGAATCGGCTGACTCTTCCGCCCATCAGCCAAACCCAGACGGCGTGAGTAAGCTCGTGGCCGAAAACGTAGAGAACGATCGGCCGCGGCAGCCCGAAAAAGGCGATCAGCCACAAGACCACGCCCAGCGAAAAGAACCAGAATTCTTCGCCGGCCCAAAGCCGTTGGGTGACGGTTGCGCGCGCGAACACCGTAAAAAATGTCTGACTCAATACGGCGCAGAGCGGCACCAAAAAAAGCGCGATGACAAATTTCACCCACCTCGTGGGAACCATCCGGGGTAACTCTCCTCTCGGAGGCGGCTTTCGCGTCGGCACGACATACGGAACGATTTTCACCCCGCCCGTTTTATGACCGCGCCGTATGCGTCTTGGATTCATTGTGCCGAAATTTCGCCTGCCGATTACGCAGGTTGACGCACTGTTTAGCAAGACCGAACCGCGGGAGAGGCGGTGGAGTGTTGCTAGGCCCGGCCCATGTAGGCGCCAGTGCGAGTGTCGATCTTAATCGTTTCGCCTTCCTTGATGAAGAGCGGGACGTTGATCGTCTTGCCGGTTTCGAGCTTGGCCGGCTTGGTTACGTTGCCGCTGGTGTCGCCGCGCAAGCCTTCAGCCGACTCGATCACCTTTAGACTAACCGATGCGGGAAGTTCCACCTCGACCGCTTTGCCTTCGGCGTAGAGCACCTGCACGGAAAGATTTTCCACCAGATAATCTTTCGCATCGCCGAGCAGATTCTCCTGAAGGTCGACCGTGTCGTAGGTCTCCGGGTCCATGAAGTGGTAGCCGTTATGGTCCTTGTAACTGAACTCGACCTGTTTTCGCTCGATATCGACCAGCTCGACCTTGTCGGTGGAGCCGAAGCGCACATCAGCGCTCTTGCCGGTATTGATATAGCGGATGATCGCCTGGACGAACGCGCGCAAATTTCCCGGCGTGCGATGGTTTACCTCCAGCACGATGGCAGTGTTGCCATTGTATTTTATCGCCTGTCCTTTGCGTAGATCGTTCGCTGCGGCCATGGGAGCGCGACCTTACACGCGCATACCGCTAACGCAAACGCTGTCATCCTGAGCGGAGCGAAGGATCTCGCACAATCCTGATTGAGCGCACTAACCGGCTTGTGTGTCGCAAACTTCGTAGGTGAGGTCCCTCGCTGTCTGCGCGGCTCGGGATGACAGCAGTTTACAGCAGCTTCAATCGCGTCAGGTCCTGCGAATCAACAATGCCGACGGGCACTTTGTTGTCATCGACCACCACCAAATCGTCGATGCGATGGCGCTCGAGCAAGTTCAGCACTTCGACCGCCAATTTGTCTTGATGGACGGTGACCGGATTCAGTGTCATGAGATCGGCCACCAGTCGTTGCCCCACCTTGGGGTCGGATTGGAAGTGCCGCGCGAAATCGCCGTGTGTGAAAATGCCCAGTAGTTGTCGATCTTCGCCGGCCACCACCGCCGCGCCGGCACGGACGCTGGTCATCGCGCTCAACACTTCGCTAATCGGCGTGTTGGGCTGGACCAGGGCCATCGCCTCGCGGGGCCGCATGACTTGATGAACGCGCACCAGAAGGCTGCGGCCGATCACGCCGCCGGGATGAAATTTGGCGAAATCCTCTTTCTTAAACCCCCGCGCTTCCAGCAGCACCATGGCCAACGCGTCGCCCAGGGCGAGCATCGCAGTGGTGCTCGAGGTGGGCGCGAGGTTAAGCGGACATGCCTCCTGCTCCACATTCACATCGAGCACGACATGTGAGTTTTTCGCGAGCGTCGACTTCGGATTGCCGCACAGAGAGACAATTTTGACCTGGAACCGCGAAATCGCCGGCAGGATCCGCAGCAGCTCTTCCGTCTCACCGCTGGCGCTCAAGGCCAGGATGACGTCGCCGTCGGCCACCACCCCAAGGTCGCCGTGCAAGGCGTTGGAGGAATCGAGCACCACCGCGGGCGAGCCGGTGCTGGTAAGGGTTGAGGCGATCTTGCTGCCGATATGCCCTGATTTGCCTACCCCCACGACGACCACCTTTCCCCGGGCGTCCACAGCCTCCTTGATCAGCTCGACCGCCTTGGGGAAGCTTTCCCCCAGGCGATCGCGCAGGCGCTGGAGCTCGAAAATTTCTATATCCAGCACGCGTTTGGCCTTCTCAAGGTAATCCATTGGTCTATAATACTGAGCCGAGGCGTTCTGACCGGCAAGAAATTGCGCGCCTTTTGTGGGAGGGAAAATTATGAAAAAATATTTGGTCTCGGCCTTGCTGATTATTACTGCCGCCGCTGCGGTTGCCGCGCCGCAAACATTCAACGCACCGGCCAAGTCGAAGCGTACAGTCAAAACCACTGTTAGGAAAAAGACCCCGCCTCCGCTTGAGAAGGAACAAGCCCGCGGCGTATTGCCTCGTGCTTTCACGGCGGGGAATAATCCGCTGCAAATGCTTAATCCGAAAGCGCCCGCGAAATACGGCACCTCGATGCAGAGCACGGTGATCGATCCCGATACCGGAAAGTGGAAAGGGATAAAACTCGTCGAGATCACGTTTTGAGTATGTTTGATGTTTGAGGTTCATTGTTCGATGTAACGTCGAACATTGAACGCCGAAACCGTTACGCGCCCTACGGTCGCTTCTTATTGCGCGACCTTTCTCAAGCCGGAGATGCTGCACATCTACCGGCAAATCACC
>JBDTZF010000140.1:0-5872 GCA_040005265.1 Verrucomicrobiota bacterium | reverse complement strand
GGTCGCGCGACCAAAAGCACAAGATCTATGTCCAGCACAAAATGTTGGAGAACGCGGCGGAGATCTGGAAGTGGATCGATGGCGAAGGCGCACAGTTCTTCGTTTGCGGGGACGCCAAGCGCATGGCCAAAGATGTCGATGCTGCGCTCCGCAAAATCATTCAGGAGCAGGGCGGCAAAAGCGTCGATCACGCGAACGAATACGTCGAAAAGCTTAAGAGCGATAAGCGCTACAAGCGCGATGTGTATTAGACGAAACACTGACGATTGTCAGTCATTTCATCGATGGCTATCGCTGCGAGAAGAAATGCGCCATTGAATCATATGGTTACCGGGTTGCGCGACTAGACGAAAAGCCTGAAGACATGTGGCCAAAACACATGGTGCCCTCACCTCAATCCTCTCCCTGAGAAAGAGGAGGTCGCAAAAGCGCCAGGTGAGGGTCAATTCGTCGCGTCGTGATCTTCATGCTGCTCATTTTCGAATTTGTGGGGCCGACGGCGCGGACGCCCTCCAGAAATCAAAACGTTCGCCGCTGCTTACTTATGATCGCCGCTCCAGATTTTTTTCTGGAACGATTCGCGCCCTGATCCTTTTTCGAATGCCTCGAAATGCTCCGAATTTTGGCGGTAGTATTTTTGATGATACTCCTCCGCCAGCCAGAACTTCATCGCGGGAAGAATTTCTGTGACGATCGGTTTGTCGAATTTTTTCGAGGCGGCGACCTTCGCCTTCGATGTTTCTGCGATTTTCTTTTCTTCGCCGTTTCCATAGAAAATGGCGGCGCGATAACTAGGCCCGACATCGGTGAACTGACCATCCGATTGAGTGGGGTCGATTTGGCGCCAGTAAATATCGAGCAATCGATCGTAAGAAATTTTCGCGGGATCGTAGGTAATTTCGATCGATTCGCGGTATTTCGTCTTCTCTGAAGTGACGAGGGCATAGGTCGGGTTGGGCTCGGTGCCACCAGAATAACCGACAACGGTTTTGATCACGCCATCGGCTTTGTCGAAGGCCGGTTGAATGCACCAAAAGCAGCCGCCGGCGAAAACGGCCGTCTTGACTGCTACTGGCGACGAATCCTGAGCGCGAGCAGGATCGGCAACGAAGGTGAGCGACAACCCGAGGACGGCTGCGAAAAAAATCTGTTTCATATTGTGGACTTTAGACAAGCCAGAGCGCCCGGCGTTGTGAATAACCTCACCGCATTTTCACCGGCTAGCAATCCAAGCAAACCGGCTAGTCCGGACTTTCCGGCGCCGCAAGGTTGAATCGCCGCGCGGCAGGCGCGACTTGTCTCCGTGGTCGAAGTAATCCCGGAGTCTTATGTCGCGCAGCTCGATTTGCCGAAAATCTTCGGCCGAATTGCGCCTCTCGATGTCGATCTTGGGTGCAGTGACGGGGCATTTCTAATTGCGCTGGCCGAGCGCAGTCCGGAAAGGAATTTCCTTGGGATCGAGCGCGAGGCCAGTCGCGTCGACAAAGCCTGCCGAAAAGCCGGTCCGGAGCGCACTGGCGGCAGGATCGACAATGTTCGCATTTTGCATTTGGAAACTTCCTACGCCGTTCGTTACCTGTTGCCGGAGCAGTCGGTTGAGACGTTTTATCTCCTGTTTCCCGATCCCTGGCCAAAGCGGCGCCATCGTGGACGGCGTGTGATGTCGCCGGATTTTCTGGAGTCAATCCATCGCGCCATGGCAGCCAATGGGATTCTTCAAATCGCGACAGACCAGCGCGATTACTTTCAGCAAATGCAACGATACGCACAAGACGATCCCCGATTCGAGCTTATCACCGGGCAAAAGGAGGGTGCTCTTCCTACAACGAAATTCGAACGCATTTTTCTTGAGCAAGGCCTGCCGATTTACCGGTTAGGACTGCGAAAAGTTTCACCCGTGATATAGCTCTGTGCCTCCCAGCCGTGGTGTCCGAATCGCAATGTCACCGCACCGGTTTCGTCCTGACGAAACAGCTTTATCCCACGAGCGCGAATTTTGTTCGCCCATTCGTCACTAATTCTTTGCGTCTCTGGAAAATCGCGCGATGTGGCAACAATAAGTTTGGGTTTCACCGCATCGAGAAGAGTGTCCGATCCGGATTGGCCGGAGTGATGTTGTCCTTTCACAAGGATATCGCTGCGCAAATCCGCGCCTGAATTAACAAGGCGCCGCTCGGTTTCGTTCCCGCTGTCGGACATGAACAGCATCGAAACGGATGAGGCAATATTCAGGCGAACGACATACGTTTGATCGTCCACCTTTGTCGCAGGAAGAACTCGCGGAGGATAGAGAATATGCGCCGTGACGTTGTGTGAGAGCTGAAAGTTATCGCCAAGGACAAGATCAGCCGCCTTGATTCTTCTTTCCTCGAATAAACGGCGCAAACGCTGATGAATATTCGATCGGTCTGGCAACGGATTATCAATCAGACGCGCAGGAGGAAAATCACGCATCAAAGAAGCGGCGCCGCCGATGTGAAGGGAATCGCCGTGGCTGAGGAGCAGGCCGTGAAGCCGGTTTAACCCGGCCCAGTGCAAATATTCGCGGAGAGTTCGTTCGTAATCCCGCTCGCTTCCACAGTCGAACAGCCAATCGCCGCCGCCTGTCCGCACATGAACCGCCGCGCCGGCGCCAAGATCCAGGACCGTGACCTTAGCTTCGAGGCGTTCGGGACGATGAGGATGTTCTACGTAAACATGTCCGCCCGGAATTTGGGCGCAAAGATGCACGATCCCGATCACGAGCTTCACCAGCGACCAATTCGCATTATTAAACACGAGAGAAAGCCATGGCAGCAAAGGCGCCGCGAGAAGCGACAGCATTGCGATGGCCAGAATGAAGAACGCAATCGGGACGACGAGCAGATTGGCCAATAGCGAGACCGGCGTGACGAGGTAGAAATACCAAAGAATCAGCAGCAGCGAGCCAATCCAGGCGGCAAGGGAAACGGACGCGCCGCGACAAAGCCATTCAAAACAAATATGCAGCCAATAGCGCGGCCCGCGCAGCAGACTGCGCGGCAGAAATGGATCGGGCTCGCCCCAGCGCCGGAGGAAACCGAAAAGCGGATCGGCCAGCAAAACAATCGCGCCGACTACGGCAAAGGAGAGTTGGAAACCGGTGGAAAATAGTTCGTTCGTGTTCCAGCAGAGAAGGAAGAACGCAGCCGCGGCCAGGCTGTTAAGCAGAAAAACTTTCCTCTCGAACAAGATACCGCCCAGCAATATCGAGCCCATCACCGCAGCGCGAACGCTCGAAACATGAAGCCCGGTCACGGCGGCATAAAAAAAGAGCGCCGGAATAATGATTGCGGCCGACCATTTCCGGGAAAGCCGGGCGACCATCGTCAAGATCCAAAGAAGCTGGGCAAAGATTCCGACGTGCAGACCTGCGACGGCAAAGAGATGCAGAGTACCGGTTTGTTGAAACGGCTCCTCGATGTCTTCCGGTGTTTGGCGCCTGAGGCCGAGCGTGATGCCGCTCAGGAAACTTTGCACATCGGGCGCGCCATCCAATCCGCGGCAAATCACATTTTGCAGCCAGTCACGCGATCGTTGTGCCGCGCGCAGGACCGGATTGCCGCCGCCCTTACTAATTAGAACTCCGTTCTCTTCATAGCGGACGAACAAACTCCGGCGAATATCAGCCCGAGCGAGATAGGCCCGCATATCAAATTCACCGGGATTCCGCGGCGGTTCGATCTGCTCCGCCATTCCGAACAGCTTCACCTCATCGCCGAATTCAGGTTTCCCTCGCCAACGGACAAACCATGTTGCTTTCGATGGCAGGTTCTTTTCTTCAAACTCGATCGACTTGAGCTTCAGTAGAAACGTGGCGAACCCGCTGTTCGAGATCGTTGGTTCGCTCACGACGAAGCCAGTCGCGCTGACGACACGCGGCCGGGATCCGAGTTGCGCCGCCAGCTGTTCCCCGATGGTGTTTGTCGTACGAAAGTTGTGGAGCAGGAAAAAACTGACACCAACAATTACGTAAGTTACGATCAAGGCAGGCCGGAACAGAGCGATCAAGGCACAAGCGGCGAGTGAGACAGAAATCGCAATGAGGGCGAAAAGCGAAAGCGCGAAGAATTCCGCCATAATAATTCCGAGCGCAGCCGCCATGGCCAGGCCGACAAATGGCTGGCGCGGTGCACTCAGCAACTTCATTGAACTGCTTTTGCTTTATCGGACCTTGTTAAGGCAAGCCTCAATCGCGTTTTCAGACGCCAAATTTTAGGCGGTGCTGCTAGCGTTGCGGCGAAGAAACACGGGAAGCTGTCAGCTTCCCCTACAGAGTATAGGACGATCCTTCCAATTAAGATCGAGGTCCCGGCACGAGCAGAACTGGACGCGTCGCCCGTTTGAGCACGCCCTCGGTCACGCTTCCAACTAGCAAATTGTACATAGCGCCGTGTCCATGCCGGCCCATTACAATCAAATCCGCCTGAAGTTCGTCCGACTTCTTCAAGATCTCTTCCACGATCGTCCCGTTCGATTCGTGCAGAGTCGTTTTTACTCCGGCTTGGCCGAGGTCATTCTGCCAATTCTTCAATCTTTGGGTTTCCGCTTCGCCGGGCGGCGGCGCTTCCGGCGTCGACTCAGGTATTGGAACACCCAAGCCCGAGGTCATTAGCTCCGGCATGCCCACAGCGGTGTAATCCACCGCGCCCAACGGCGCGATCGAGCGCAGCTCTTTTACGTGAATGAGATGGATCTCGGAGCCGAACGCCTTGGCGATTAATGCCGCAAGATCGACAACCTGCGTCGATGCTGCAGAAAAATCGATCGGAACAAGAATGTTCTTCATAACGAGTATCCGAAATCTAGCTGCGCGCCGATCAACCTCAAGGCGCTACACCAATGAGACACCGCGCCCGGCAATCGGCTTATTATTGCTTCAATCAACGTGTTTTGTTTTGCCAACGATGCCTTCCATGAACTAGACTCCTCCGGATTCAAAACGTCAGCTCCAGCGAGAGCGGACCGTCCGGGAAACACCTATGAACAAACCTTCGATATCCAATTCAGGCGCGGCGTTGCGACGCATCTTTTCGATTCTTTTTCTGGCCTGCGCCGCCGTGGCGGGCCTTTACGCCATCGCACCTTCAGGTGCTGTGAACGGGTCGCGCAGCCAGGGCTCAGATGCCGCGATGAGCAAAATCGCTCCATGGGTACTCGAAAAAACGGCCGGCGCTAACCAGGCCGAATACCTGGTAGTGCTTTCCGACCAGGCCGATTTCAGCGGGGCGAATGCACTGCAAACGAAACAGGAAAAAGGTCGCTACGTTCGCGACGTTTTGTGGCAGAAAGCCCAGAGCACGCAGGGCCCGCTCCTGAAATTGCTTCGCGATCGCGGAGTCGAATACCGCTCTTTTTACATCGTAAATATGCTTCTGGTGAAGGGTGACTTTAACCTCGCGCTAGAATTGGCGAATCGCCCGGATGTTGCACGGATCGAGGGCAATCCGGTAATTCGAAACATTCAAGACCCCGTTCCGGTCGAGAAAATCCGGTCCCGGTTGAATTCTTCCCCCGAAGTGGTTGAAACCGGAGTCACTTACATCCACGCGCCGCTAGTATGGGCAACCGGTTTTACGGGCCAAGGCATTGTCGTGGCAGGCGCCGATACCGGAATCCGTTGGACCCATGCCGCGCTAAAGAACCACTATCGCGGCTGGGACGGGACGACCGCGAATCACAATTTTAACTGGCACGACAGCATTCACGTCGCGAACACAAGTTGCGTAGGCGACTCACCCGAGCCTTGCGATGATAATGGTCACGGAAGCCACACGATTGGAACAGCTATTGGCGACGACGGCGGGACCAACCAAGTCGGTGTTGCTCCCGGTGCGAAATTTATCGGTTGCCG
>JBDTZF010000139.1:0-5951 GCA_040005265.1 Verrucomicrobiota bacterium | reverse complement strand
TAACTCCCGCCGCAAGAGCAATCGCAATGGCAATCGTAAAAGCGACGGTAATCGCAACAAACTGGACACCGCCGTGGAACAAAGCCACTACGAGCAGCAGCTTGAAGCCATGTTCGAGGAGATTGATGATGAACGTAAAGCGGAGGCGATGGAGGGCTTCGAATAGATTCTTGAAGTAATCCATTACCCCGTAAAGCGCGACCAGCACCAAACTTTGCTGCATCAACGCGACGTATTCGGGCTGTCGCAGCCAAACGAGCAGCGGCCGAATCAGGAATGCGATGGCGAGCGTGTAGAGCAGGCTGGCGCCTACGCGGAGCAGGAAGGTAGTGCGAATTACGCCGCCCAGCCCGGGAGTGTCCCGCGCCTGAGCAATATAACGCTTACTTGCGGTATTGATCCCTTGCTCAGAGGTCAGGATGATGATGTTGAGCAGGGCGAGGAAGGCCGACCAATCGCCCCAGATTTCCACGGTCATTTTCCGCGCAAGGAAAAAAACCAAGCCGTAGTAGAAGAAGAACGCAACGCCTTTGGACGCCAGGGCCCAGAAAGTTTCCTTAGTGTATTTCGCGATGGAAGGCATCAGACGGCACCTGATTTCGCTAACGACGCAAAGAGTCCATCGTACCCGTCGATCATCTGCCGCAGGCCGAACCGCTCCAAAATGTCCCGTTGCGCCTGTTCGCCCAGCCGCCGTGCCAGATCGCGATCTTCGATGATCTCGTCAATTCGTTTGGCAAAGGCATCGGCGTCGCCTGGAGCAACGAGGTAGCCGCTGATTCCGTGACGGATCAATTCGCGGTTGCCATCCGCCGCCGACGCCACAACAGGCAAGCCCATCGACATCGCTTCCATCACCGCGTTCGGCATTCCTTCGAAATCCGCCGTGTGGACAAACAAATCCATCGCGGCCATCCAACCTCCGACATCGATACGCTGGCCGAGCCAGATCAGCCTGTCGTCCAGCCCGAGGTCGTGGGAGAGGGAACGTAACCGATTTTTCTCGGGCCCGTCGCCAACGACGAGCAGCTTCCATTGTTTCGCAGTTGAAAGCTTGGCTGCGGCCCGCAAGAGCAGAGCGAGATTCTTCTGTCGAACAAGCCGCCCAACCGCGCCCAGTAACTGCGTCTCCGCGCCGATAGATAACTTGGATCGATAATCGTCACGGAAAAACGCGTTTCGTTCGTGCAGGTCTTCCACGCCATTATGAATCACAGCCACTTGCTCCGCACGAACGCCTTCTTTTTCGCGCCCAAAGGTTACGACGTACTCGCTGTTAAAAATTACTTTCTGCGCCCACCGGACTGTTTTCCGGTCAATCCAGCGACGCCAGCGGGGTTTCGCCAGATTGCGTGCCCGAATCGAAGTTACGATCGTGCGACAGCCGGCTATCTTGGCAGCAGGACGTCCCAAGGTGTCGGCAAAATCGAGCATCGTTAAGACGATGTCCGGGTTTGATCGTCTCAAGATGTAGACCAACCGCCACCAGCCGAGGCCTCCGAGCAAGAGCGCAAATTTCCCGATGAAGCGAACCTCGCAATGCGTCGACAAGAGATCGCTGACGACACTCGAATCGGAAACACTGTTTAATGCGATAATGGTCTGCTCGTACCCAAATTCGCTGAGACCGCGTGCCAGGTGGGTGAGAAATCGTTGTGTGCCGTGTCGTTGCAGCGAGTCAATAACGTAGACAATTTTCACGATCGTTGTGAGCGGAAGACAAACTGATTGCACCCGGTTGGAACGGTCGCTGGAATAATCCGTTCTAGTCGAAAACCGAGCGGCTCCACCAAGCTTTGTATTTCTTCAACCGTCGCATACTCATAGGGATAACCGCCCACCCAATCGACGACGTCATAGTAGAAATCCATTCCGCGTGTTTGCTGCAACGGACTACGGCGCATTACGAGCCATTTTGCCAAATAAATGGTCGGGTAGAGAATTCCGACAAGCATCCTTTGAACGATCTGCGAGCTGCGGTTGTAAAAGCGCTTGATCATTCTCCAGCCCCCGCTCGACCAGTGACGGGCGTAAATCGCAATGATCAAGTAGCCACCCGGCGCAACTAGCGACGCTGCGATCTGAATCGCGCGTTTCATATCACCAGTATGATGCAGGACACCCCACGAGTGAACGACATTATATGCACGCGTCGTTTGATCCGGCGCCTTTCGCAAGAGATCCACAATGCGTTCATCCAGAATCGAGCCGACAACCACGGGAATTCTGCGATCTGCCAACTCTGGAAAATGCCGGCGTTGGTTCATTTGCAGAACCTCGGCGCAGAGCGGATTGATATCGCAGCCAATCGTATTCGCCCCCATTAGAGTTGCGATGAGAAGCGACAATCCCTGACCAAAACCGATGTCCAGAAACGAATTGCCGCGCAAATCGACTTCGGCGGTTAGATCGACAAAGTCTTCTTTCGCCTGGGCAATCGCCTTGGCTGTCAGGGCGCGCTCAGAAAACGATTTCCAGTTTGCTCCGAAATCAAAATCAACCGCCCGCTTAACAGAAAACATTGGCTAGAGACGATACTTCATTCTCAGAGCGCGCGAATAGAGAGAATTGACCCTATGGTCCCGGCGTTCCAGTTCTCTAACCTGCTATTAGCGAAATTGATGGCGTGGGCCACCGCAGTTTTCCTGCTTTGCTGTGCATTGTGGACGCACTTTTACCTTCCGCAGCGCTACGTTTTAGTGTTACTCGGCGCTATTCTACTCGTCGGAATCTTGTTCAATTGGCAATCGAAACTAAAACGCGTGACGTCCAACGTCGTGCCTTCGATTTTATTCATTGTGAGCGTCCTGCCCCTGCTTTGGCTCTTATTCGAGGCATGGGATCGCCAATTTGTTTCTTCTTGGTCTGCCGGACCTCTGCTTCCGTACAGTGACGCCGCGGGATACGTAAGCGGGGCGAAATCCCTGTTAACGTTTGGACAACTCAATGAATATGGCGGGCGTCGCCCGGTCGGAACTTGTCTGCTGGCGTCAGTTCTTGGACTAACAAATCAGAACTATCAGGTGACACTGATCTTCCTCGCTGTTCTTTCGGGTCTGGCGACCTTCTTTGCCGCCCTCGAAACGTGGCTCACCGCTGGGCTCAGCGCGGCGCTCCTTTACGTGGGCCTCTGTTACCTCGCTTTTTTTGAGTTTGTTCCGCTCTTCATGACGGAAACTGCCGGCTACATCTTCGCATCAATCGCGTTTGCCTTCCTCTTGGCAGGATTTCGCCGGCGTTCTTTCGGGCGGGCGTTATTTGGTTTCGGTCTTCTGATGATCGGGCTAATGGCACGAGCCGGAGCGCTGTTTGCGGTTCCGGTACTTGCGCTCTATTTGATTTACTTTTTCAGCAAGAGCCGGCGGGACGCGATACGAAAGGGGATCATAGTCATGGCTGTTGGCGGAACTATCGTGGTTTCCAGTCTGCTGCTTTCGATGAAAATCAGCCCGCCGAGCGGGGCGTATCAAGGTACTCTGGCGTTCACACTTTATGGTATCGCCGCCGGCGGCAGAGGCTGGGATTATGCCATGATTGAGCACCCTGAGATTTACGAGATCATTGGCGACGGAGAGAGATGCCGGTACGTCTATTCGCTTTTTTGGAAACGTGCTACAGCAGATCCCGCTACTTTCTTCGCAACGCTGTTCGACATATTCCTGTTTGCGATGAAAAACGCCGCGGCCATTTTTTATGGGCAGGTCAAGTTCGTGCCGCCGTTTATTCCGGCGGGATTGGCTGCTGTCGCACTAATCCTACTTGGTCCTTCAGCTGTGAGGCGAAAGGGTCCCTGGGCGTTTCTGCTGCCAATGGCGATCGGCATTGTCCTTTCATCTCCTTTTCTGTGCGATGTCGGGGTTCGCCTTTTCATGGCGACAATTCCGTTTCATCTCGCTTTGGCTGCCATCGCCCTTCCTCTTGTGTTTAATCACGTTCGCGCGATTCGGGGGCGCGCCAGTAACTCTCCAGCTCCGGAAGTACAAATAGCAGGCGACGTCGTCACCGAGAATACCTCGCCTATTTGGACGTGGGGCCAAAGTGGATTCGCCATACTGCTGCTCCTGATGGTGAGCGTTTTCCCGCTCGCCGCTTCAGTCGCAGCGACTCCCATTTTCGATCGGTTGCGCCAGGCGCAAGCGGGTTCCCAAATCGACGTGCTTTTCTATTTCAATCCGCATTCCGGGCTTTCAATCGAAGGAAAAACGGCAATTCCCGGGGTGCTAAGCGCTTCGTTCCGCTCCATTATGATTTCGCCGCAATTTGCCCAACAATTAAATCCGCAGCGCCATATGGTTTCAGATGACTACTTATACCACGCGCTTTTTCTTCCCGACCGGGCCGACATGGCCTACATCCTTTTCGATCGATTACCCGACACGCGCCCGGGCTATCTTCGCGTAAAGATTCGGCTTCTCCAACGCGACCACGACGCCGCACTCTATCGGGCGGAAAGCTTTAGTCGGTTCGATCGTTGATCTCCCGAAAAAGATCGCGATCGCCGAAGCAACGTTCTCCAGAAAGAAAATCTCCGCGCATGGTTGGAGTGCGCGGAGGCTCCCGCACTAGCAAAGATAGAGTGCGTCACGGTGAGGGATTTTCCAGAAAACGATCGCCAATTCGCGCCAAAATCAAATTGTTCCCTTTTCATCATTCATTTTTGTGGAGACGGACGAAAGCAAATCCACGTATTGGGCCGCAACGTTTTCCCACGAGAACTTGCACGCGCGCTCTCGGGCGGATTCACCCATTCGTCGACGAAGATCGACATCTCGCAGCCGATTTAACGCCGTGATGAACCCGGCAGGATTGTCGCGCAGATCGAAGAGGAGACCGTTTTCTCCGTCCAGCACGAGTGCAGCGTTTCCAGGGACGTTACTGGCGATGACTGGCAAGGCGCACGCCATCGCTTCCAACACTACATTAGGCATGCCTTCGTACAATGATGGATTCACGAGGCAATCAACCGAATGATATAGTCGGGGCATCAGTTCTCGGGGTAGCCAACCGTGCCAGATGACTGCATCAGCGATGCCAAGCTCCCTTGCGGCGCGTTCAAGTCGCTCGCGTTGCGGTCCATCGCCCGCGAGATGCAGTTCGAACGTGCCTTTCGCAAGCTGGGCTATTTGCTTGAACAGGTAAGGGAGATTTTTTTGAGGCTGAAAACGGCCAACAAATAGCACGCGCAACGCTCCGGCCGGTTCCTTTCGAGTTGGAGGCTTAAAAAGATCCGTGTCCACACCATTTGGTATTACCCGCACTGGATACGGGTCGGCTGTTTCCGACATTTTCTGCAGCCCCTCCGAATTTGCTACGATCGAAATGCTATTACGTAGAACTGCGCGGCGAAGCGGTGCCAACAAGCGATGGATGAGATTAAGCGACGGTTCGGTGCCTGGGACATCTCCGCCGCGAAGAGTAACAACATACGGGACCCCGAGGACCCATCGGGCCAGCAACGCGATCGGGCCGCACGGTAACGAAAAGAAAACAAGACAGCGCTCGATCCGCGCTTTTCGAATGATTCGCGGCCCCATTACGAGGGCCACGATCAAGAACGAAAGCATTTCCCAGATACCTGACCGGTCAATCGCCCGGCGAAAACTCGGCAGGCGCCTGACAGTGATTCCATTCTCTGCCCCGTGCGAGGGAAGGCCTTTGAACCCGCCGGTCAGAACACAGGCGTGATGACCGAGCTGCACGAGCTCTTTCGCGATCGCCTCCGCCGCCGTTGCCGCGCCCCCACCGACCGGTGGATATTCGTAATTAACGATCAGAATACGCATCGCGCCTGCAGACTCGTTCGATGTCGTTCTTGAGAACCATCACAGCGTGACTTGCCTGGCGGTTGCCCACTGGCAGAGCGCGTAAAAGCCCCAAAGGAAAGCTTGTTCATCGGAACTCCCCGAGCGATGCGCCGCAATTCTCTTGTCAACAGTTCTAGAGCTTAATCC
>JBDTZF010000043.1:0-20176 GCA_040005265.1 Verrucomicrobiota bacterium | reverse complement strand
GACGTTCAGCGATTGACGTTTCGCTTCGGCCGTATCGAGTTGCTTCGTTTCGAAAAACTTAAGGTAAAGACCGAATGTTAGGACGATGACGAGCAGAGCGACTGTGGTCTTCCAATTCATATTCGGGCAGGGATCAGGCTCGACGTTGCCACCAAACGAGGGTGCCGATCACGGCCGGGGTAAGCGGGATCAAGACCAGTATGATCCAACGCAAATTGCGCAGCGCGTCTTCGCTCAAACGGAAAGTTAGCGGCTTGGATATTTTCGGGGCGATGCCGATAAATTGCTCGCGGCTCAGCAGCCAATTAATGCTGCCAGAAACGAAATCGAGCGCTTGTTGATCCTGAGTGAGCGCACTGTTCTGGATGAACGTCGAATTGCTCACCACCACCATGCGTGCTGAGTTTACTTGGACGCGGTCATCCACGCTCCCGCCTATTTCGATGGCCGCTGCCATGATCAACGGCGGCGCGGCCGACCCCTTGGTCGCATCCGCCTGAAATTTCGCCTGATCGTTCGAGTTGTAATCAGTCTCCGCAAAGTAACTCTTTTCGGCCTGGATCAACGGTGTGAGCCGGATATTGGCTGTGCGAACACGGTCCTGTTCGAGAGTTATCGAACAGGTCCCGCCGAAAAAGAGCGCCTGCGCGTCGGCCAGTCGTTTCGTGACCGGGCTTTCGCCCAGGAACCGAGCCTGCACGTCGCGGGTGAGCGCGAGTTCTTGAATTCCCGTCCGCAAAAAGACCATGAGCCGGTCGTCATTCACCTTTGCGCCCAGCTCGTTCAGAAACGCCTTCAACTTTGGCGTCTTGCTCGCCGGATCGATCAATAACAGGATCCGTCCCTGTTTGTTCCAAAAATCGCGAAGCAATTTCATCTCCCGATCGGAGAAATCGTACTGCGGGCCGGCGATCATGATCGACTGGAGGTCGGACGGAATTGCGTCGACGTTGAACAGGTTGAGCTCCTGAAATTTGATGTTCTCGTTTTCGATGAATGTCTTGAGAAGCGAGATGGGGGAGCCGGCTTCCTGCTGGCCAAACTGCTGCGCTGGCGCCGGCTCGGCAATCGACGGTTCCTTGTGGCCGATCACGTAGCCAATGGTGTTCTTCTTGCCCTCGACCAAATCGAGCATCGCGCTGGTGATTGCCTGTTCGCCTTTGAACCCAGCCACTCGCGGGCCCTCGCCGAGCATCGCGGCGCTGCGGTCGATCTCCGCCATTTCAGTTTCCTTGACCGTCTTGTTGTGCCCGTTGTAATCGATCACCAGCAGTGGCTCGTCGGTCACCACCTTGTACTTTTCGAATGTCTCCTTCGCTCGCGAAAAATTTCTTTTCGGATCGACATACTCGGTGTCGATCTTTCCCTTGGCCGCATATTGATATTCGGTAAGCAGGCTCTGCACGTCGCCGGCCAGGGCCGACTCCGGAGGGAAGAAATTCGTGATGCGCATTTTGCCTTTGATTGTGCCCAGAAAGCGCTTCGTTTTGTCCGAGAGCGCGTATTTCTGATCACGTGAGTGATCCCAACGCTTGTAATGCTTGAACGCGATCGAGTTGATCATCAACACCAGCAGGACAAGGAGGCCGGCCTGCACCAGAACGTTCAGTCCGATCTGGAGCCGGCGAATTTTCTTTGGCTTTGGCGCCTTTGCGATTTCGGCCATTGTCACATTCTCCATTTCCGGGTTTGGAAGGCTCGATGGGTCAATCCCAGCATTAATGCGGTCATGCTAAGATAAAGGACGATGGGCCGGGTATCGAAGATGCCGCGCGAAAATGTTCCCATGTGGTCGATGGCGGAGAAATAACCGAGCAAATCGCGCGTGTTCGAGCTGACCTCGAGGAGGAGAAACTGAATCAGGCCCAGGAAAAAAAGAAGCGTGATCGCGCAAAAGGAAATGACGGCCGCGACAATCTGGTTTTTTGTCAGCACCGACGCGAAGCAGCCCACCGAGAGATAGAACATTCCAAGCAGGAACAACATGAGATACGCGCCCCAATACGCGCCGGCCGAATTCCCCGCGCTTTGGCCCGTCATTTTTTGAAAAATTCCGAAATAGAGGAGCGTCGGAATCCAGAGGACGACATAAAAAACGAGCGCGCCGAAAAATTTCGCAAGCACAACCTGCCAGTCTCGCACCGGAGCGGTCATGAGCGGCTCGATCGTGCCGAGCTTAAATTCCTCGGCAAACAGACGCATCGTGATCAGCGGAAAAATCAGAACGAAAGCAAACCAGAAAAAGACCGAATTAAAAAACGCCTCCTGCACCGTGTATTCCACCTGCCGCTGGTTCATGAAGGCGATCTGAAAATAAAAATCGACGCCGCTCACCAGCAGAAAGAAAACCAGAACGATGTAGGCGATCGGGGAGTAGAAGTAGCTCCGCACTTCGCGGCTGAGAAGAGTGAAAAATTTTCTCATATTGCTTCAGGCGACATCAGAGTGCGTGATTTCAACGAATACGTCTTCGAGCGTCGCGCGGCGTTGCGATAGCTCGCGCACGGTCCAGTGGCGCGCAGTGGCCAGCCGGAAAATTTCCTCGCGAACATCTGCGCCGGATTCCACCCGAAGCGAAAATTTCGTCCAGTCGCCATCCTCATCGGTGATCACGTCGCGCACGCCGGAAATTTTCTTCAATTCTTCGGCGCCGTTATCAGTGCCGACTTTTGCTTCCACACTTACGCCGCCGGCCTGACGAATTTGGCCGAGCAGATTTGCCGGGGTGTCGCAGGCTTCGATCCGCCCCTTGTTAATGATGATGACTCGGCTGCAAGTCATCTCCACTTCCGGGAGAATGTGAGTCGAAAGGAGAATCGTGTGCTGTTTGCCCAGGTTCTTGATCAACTCCCGGACCTGTCGGATTTGATTGGGGTCGAGACCGATCGTGGGCTCGTCGAGAATGAGCAGATCCGGTTCGTGCAAAAGCGCATCGGCCAGGCCGACCCGTTGCCGATACCCCTTGGAAAGTGTGGCGATCAGCTTTTTCTCTACATCCTTCAATCCGCAAAGTTCCTTCACATCGCCGACGCGTTCGGCCACGCGACGATATGGCACGCTTTTGAGCGCGGCACGGTAATCAAGGTACTCTGTGACGCGCATATCATTATAGAGAGGCACGTTTTCGGGCATGTACCCGAGATGGGATCGGGCCTGAAGCGATTGGGTGAAAATATCAAACCCGGCGATCGTGGCGCGGCCGGACGTGGGGGGCATAAAGGAGGCGAGGATTCGCATCGTCGTAGTCTTCCCCGCGCCATTCGGGCCAAGAAATCCCATGATCTCGCCTTTGCCCACCTCGAAACTCAGATCTTTGATGGCGGTGTGGCCAGCGTACCGTTTGGTTAGATTTTCAACCTTAATCATGGGGCAATCTGTTGGTGAGACACTTCAGGCCTTATCACGTTGCGGAAATTTTGCGAAAGTCAACGCGCCGTCAGCGTCAGATTTTCCACACGTTGCCCGCGTCCGCGCGAACGCACAACACCGAGGGCAAGATCGACGGCCGTGCCGCTCTGCACCTGACTGAGCAATTCTTCAACTTGCCGGACCGAGTTCACATCATACTTGCCGATGCGATAAACGACCAGGCCGCGCTCAACTCCCGCCTGCTCTGCGGGACTTTGAGGTTCGATCGCGGCGATGAGAACACCGCGTCCCGGAGCGTAACCAAGGGCGTTCGTCAATTCCTCCGTCATGTCCTGGAGTTGGAGCCCAAGAAGGCGCTCGGCGTTGGACGCCGATGCTTCCTGGGGTGCGGCTTGCTCTCCGGGTGCCGGTTGTTTTTGCGCAATTTTTTTGAATTCAGCGACGGTATCACGCACAACGTTGGCCGGGATGGCGAAACCGAGTCCCTGGGTAGGCACGCCTTGGGGCGTGAACGCCATCTTCGCCGAACTCACCCCGATCAGCCGTCCGGAAAGATCGATCAATGGCCCACCGCTGTTACCCGGATTAATCGCCGCATCGGTCTGGACCAGGTCCTTATATTCGATGTTGTCGATCGCAATATCGCGCTTAACCGCGCTGAGCACGCCCCGGCTGATCGAGCTGCCGTAACCCACGGCGTTGCCGACAACGATCACTGTTTGACCGAGCAGGTTGGGAGAAATGTTATCCAGGCTGATGAACGGAAAATCGGATTTGGCGTCGATCTTGATGAGCGCCAGGTCCTTTTTCTCGTCCCCGGTGATAAAATGTGCGTTGTACGTCTTGCCGTCGTTGGTGGTGACTTGAATCTTCAGGTCGGCCGCGCGCTCTACAACGTGCTGGTTGGTCACGATGTAGCCCGCAGTGTCGATAATGAATCCGGACCCGAGGCTTTGAACTTTTTGGCGAATCTCGCGCGGGCGAACACGATAATTTCCGAAAAACTGCGCGTAAAAATCTTCAAATGGATCGCGCACCTGGCGGCGCACAACGCGTTCGGTATTGATGCTAACGACCGCAGGCAAAACTTTGCCTACCGCCAGAACTGATGGCTCCGAAGCCGGATCTGACGCGGGTGCCTGGGCCGGCACCTGGGCAAAGGAAAATGCCGATGTCCCCATCAGCAGTATTCCTCCGAGAAAAATTCGTTTCATGCGAAGCAAGTAACGAGGCTGCATCTGTACTGTCAACCGGCCGCCGTTCCGGCACCTCTCAACTTGCCTCGCTGTATATCGGTTGCAGATTGAATCACGATGCCTACCTCAATCGCCGCCCGGGCAAATCTCGATGTTATCGAAGAGAATTACCGGCGTTGGCAGGTGAATCCAAAGTCGGTCGATTCAGGGTGGTCGGCTTTCTTCGAAGGATTCGAGCTGGGAAACTTGCCAGAGCGAAACGGCGCAGCGGTGGCGGCGGCAGGGACTGATGACTGCGAGAGCGCGCTTCAAACCCGGGTCGATGGATTGGTTTACACTTATTGCACCCTCGGGCACACCGTCGCGCGGATCGATCCACTCGCGGAAAAACGCCCGCAGAATCCGTTGTTTACCTTGTCTGCGCTCGGTTTTGCTGAAGCCGATCTTGATCTGCGCGTCTCCTCGAAATTCTTTCTCGATAACCAGCCAATGTCACTCCGCGAAATGATTGCGGGTCTGGAAAGAATTTATGCCGACTCGATCGGCTCCGAGTTTATGCACATTCAGAACACTCGCCTTCGAGAGTGGGTCCGGCGTCGCTTGGAAACCCGGCCGGAGAAGCGCTCCACGCCGCGGGTGATCCAAATCGCGCTATTGCGCGCATTGTTAGAGGCGGAATCGTTCGAGGTTTTTCTGCATACCCGTTACGTCGGGCAAAAACGCTTTTCCCTTCAGGGCGCGGAATCGCTCATGGTGATTCTCGATACAATTTTGCACAACTGCCCGGAGGGGGGCGTCGAAGAGATTTGTATGGGCATGGCGCATCGCGGCCGCTTGAACGTGCTGGCGAATTTCCTGCGCAAGTCGCTTAAGGTCATCTTCACCGAGTTTAGCGAGAACTATATTCCTGAGCTCGTCGCGGGCGATGGAGACGTGAAATACCACCTCGGCTATAACACCATGCGTAAGCTGGCCGCCGGCGCGAAAGTTGAGATCCGCCTTTCAGCAAACCCGAGTCATCTCGAGGCAGTCGGTCCGGTCGTTGAAGGCAAAGCGCGCGCGCGCCAACGCATTCGCGGCGACACCGAAAATCGGCGCAAGGTATTGCCGTTACTCGTTCACGGCGACGCCGCGTTTATCGGGCAGGGCGTGGTGGCCGAATTACTGAACATGTCTCAGCTGAAGGGTTACAGCACGGGCGGCACAGTCCACGTGGTGGTGAACAACCAAATCGGTTTTACCACGCTGCCGAAAGATGGCCGGTCGTCGATGTACGCAACCGACATCGCCAAGATGATCGAGGCGCCGATTTTTCACGTGAATGGCGACGACCCGCTCGCGGTCAAATTCGTTACCGATACGGCCTTTGAGTTTCGCCAAGAATTCGGGTGCGACGTGGTGATCGACATGTATTGCTATCGTCGTTACGGGCATAACGAGGGCGACGAGCCCTCTTTTACTCAACCCGATCTCTACGCCAAGATCGAGAAGCGTCCCTCGGTAACGCAGCTTTATAAGCAGGAATTGATTGAGGCCGGAATCCTTAACGAAGACGATGCCGCTTCGCTGGAAACGGAATTTGAGCTGCGATTGGAAATGGCCCGGGATGAAGTCCAGTCCATTGAAAAACGCAAGGCGAGCGAAAAGGAGAAATTCAAGGAATCCAGCGCGGTCTTTCAGCCGGAATACACCAGCGCGTCGGAACGGACCGCCATCAGCGAAAAAATGCTGAAGACCATTGTCGACGGAATGACGCGGGTTCCGGACGGCTTTGAAGTTCAACCGAAGGTCAAACGCATTGTGCTCGATCATCAGCGTGAAGTGTTCGAAGCCGGCGGGCCGTATGAATGGCACTACGCCGAGGCGCTCGCTTTTGGGTCGTTGTTGTTAGAGGGAATTCCGGTGCGCGTTTCGGGCCAGGACAGTTCGCGCGGCACCTTCAGCACCCGGCACTCGGTAATCTATCACGCGAAAACCGGCGAACCGTATGTGCCGCTGCTGCATCTCGCAGAAAAGCAGGCGAGTTTTTGCGTTTATAACAGCCCGCTTTCGGAAGCGGGTGTGCTGGGGTTCGATTACGGTTATTCGCTCGAATACCCCAATCTGCTTTGTGTTTGGGAAGCGCAATTCGGCGATTTTGTAAACGGTGCGCAAACCATCATCGATCAATTCATCGTCTCGGCGGAATCGAAGTGGCAAAGACCCAGCGGGATCGTGCTACTTCTTCCGCATGGTTACGAGGGGCAGGGGCCGGAACATTCCAGCGGGCGGCTGGAGCGATTCCTTCAAGAATGTGCCGAGGACAATATCCAAGTCTGCAATCTCACCACCGCCGCGCAGTATTTTCACGTTTTGCGCCGGCAGATGAAGCGGAAGTTTGTGAAGCCGCTCATCATCATGACGCCGAAAAGTTTGTTGCGGGCTAAGTTCGCGTCGTCGTCGTCGGAGGAATTTACCAGCGGACGTTTTGAAGAAATTCTGGCTGCGCCAAGAACCGGCGCTGCGTCAAAGGTCAAACGCGTGATCTTTTGTTCGGGAAAAGTTTACTACGATCTCTTGAACCACCGCACCGAGCGCAAGATCGACAACGCTGCAATTGTTCGCGTCGAGCAACTCTATCCACTCGCCGAAACGAAACTGCGCGCCATGCTCAAGCCGTTTCCAAAGTCGGCCAAACTCGTCTGGTGCCAGGAAGAATCGCAGAACATGGGGGCGTGGACTTTCATGGAACCGCGTTTGCGCAAACTATTTGGCCGCGATGTTGCCTATGCCGGCCGCGACGCGAGCGCCAGCCCCGCTGTCGGGTCGTTGGCGAGACACAAGCGGGAACAGACTCGACTCGTGGCTGATGCATTCTCTCTCTGAGGTTGTCAGCCCGAGCGAAGCGAGGGACCTCTCAAATGGTGATGGATCATAATTACTTCTAAATCCTGACACGGGCTTTGTAGGAGGATCGTTCAGGATGACAGTCCGATTAACGTTTGGTTCGACCAGCGGCGTCATTTGCGCATAGTTTCAGGTACGCATGAGTATCGAGGTGAAAATCCCGCCAGTTGGTGAATCGATCACCAGCGGCGTCGTTTCAGTCTGGCACAAGAAATCCGGTGATTTCGTCAACGAAGGCGATCCGCTTTTCACCCTCGAAACCGAAAAGGTGGCTAGCGAAATCGTCGCGGAGAAATCCGGCATCTTGGAGACGAAAGTTCCGGAAGGCCAGGAAGTGAAAATCGGCGAAGTGGTGGCGACGATTGACGATTCTAAAACCGCGCCTGCCGAAAAAGGACCGGCGAAGGAGAAAAATGCCGCACCTGCTGTAGCCGCGGGCGCCGACCGCGGCAAACGTGCCACGACATTGGTCGGCGAAGCCGCAAAATCGGGGTCAACGCCCCCGGCTACAGCTCTTTCTCCGGCAGTTCGCCGGATTGTCGACGAAGAACATTTGGAGCCGGAAAAAATTCCCGGTACCGGCAAAGGCGGCCGGTTAACGAAAAGTGATGCTCTCGCCGCAGCTCAGGCACCAAGAACGGCTGGAGACGCACCTCCCACTGCTGATCGGCAGTCGCAAGACGGCCGTGTCACGCGCAAGAAAATGTCGCCGCTGCGTCGCAAGATTGCGCAGCAGTTGGTCATGGCGCAGCACAACGCGGCGATCCTGACCACCTTCAACGAGTGCGATATGAGCGCCGTTCAGGATTTGCGCGCCAAATCGCAGGAAGCATTCACGAAAAAGAACGGCGTCAAACTCGGCTTTATGTCGTTCTTCATTAAAGCGTGCGTGGAAGGGTTAAGAGCCGTGCCGCCGATCAACGGACAGATTGAGGGCGACGACTTCATTCAGAACAATTTCTACGACATCGGCGTTGCGGTTGGGACGGAACGGGGACTGGTCGTGCCAGTGGTGCGCGACGCGGACAAAAAGAGTTTTGCTGAATTGGAGACCGACATCGCGAACTACGCGGTGAAAGCGCGTGAAGGAAAACTGAAGCTCGAAGATCTGCAGGGCGGGACATTTACGATTTCAAATGGCGGCGTTTACGGTTCGCTCATGGGCACGCCGATTTTGAATGCTCCGCAAAGCGGCATTCTGGGGATGCACAAGATTATGCCGCGCCCGGTGGCGCTCGATGGCAAAGTGGAAGTGCGTCCGATGATGTACCTGGCTCTGAGCTATGATCATCGCGCGGTCGACGGGAAGGAAGCGGTCACGTTCCTCGTAAAGGTAAAGGAATGCATAGAGGACCCGAAAAAACTGCCGCTCGATTTCTAACGGAGGGCGTCCACGCCTTCGGCGCCCATTATTAATATGGAAAAATTTGACGTTGTAATCATTGGCTCCGGTCCTGGGGGATATGTCGCGGCCATTCGTGCGGGCCAGCTCGGATTGAAGACGGCGATCGTGGAGAAAGATAAGGAACTCGGGGGCACGTGCCTGAACATTGGCTGCATCCCGAGTAAAGCGCTGCTCACCTCGAGCGATCATTTCGTGTTCGCGAAAAAGGAAGCCGAGAAACACGGCATCATGATCGATAACGTCCACGTCGATATTGCCAAGATGTTGCAACGCAAAGACAAGGTCGTGAAGACACTCACCGGTGGCGTGCGGGCGTTGATGAAGACCAACAAGGTGACTACGTTGGAAGGTCGGGGCACGATCACAGGGCCGGGAAAGGTATCGGTGAAATCGTCGAGCGGGGAGACCCAGGAGGTCGAAACCAAAAATATTGTGATCGCGACCGGGAGCGTGCCGGTCGAGTTGCCGTTCGCGAAGTTCGACGGAACCACGATCGTGAGCAGTACCGAAGCGCTTTGCTTTACCGAGCCGCCGAAAAGGCTTCTTGTGATCGGCGCGGGTGCGATAGGTCTTGAGCTTGGATCGGTCTGGAACCGGCTCGGATCCGAAGTAACGACGCTCGAATTCCTTCCGCGCATTGCTGTTGGGTTCGATCTTGAATTATCGAATTTGCTGCAACGCTCGCTCACCGCGCAGGGCATGACTTTTCATCTCGAAACCAAAGTAAGCGCGGTAAAGATCGACAACGGCCACGTCACAGCGACGGCAACGAAAGGCAACGAAAAAGTGGAGTTCGAAGCAGACAAGGTGCTGGTCTCCGTTGGTCGCCGTCCATTTTCGGACGGACTTGGCGCGGAGAAAGTGGGAGTCGCGCTGGACGAGAAGAAACGCATTAAGATCGACAAGAATTTTCGAACAAACGTCGAAGGCATTTACGCCATCGGCGATGTGGTGGCCGGTCCGATGCTCGCGCATAAAGCGGAGGATGAAGGCATTGCTTGCGTCGAGATCATCGCCGGAAAATCCGGCCATGTGAATTACGACGTCATTCCGGGAATCATTTATACGAATCCGGAATTGGCGGGTGTCGGCATCACGGAAGATCAAGCGAAAGAAAAGGGACTGGATGTGCGAATCGGTAAATTTCCGTTCCGGGCCAACGGCCGCGCGCTGGCGAATGAAGAAACAGACGGAATGGTCAAGTTCGTAGCCGATGCGAAGACGGACCGCATTCTCGGGGCGCACATTCTTCAGCACATTGCTTCCGAGTTAATCGCCGAAGCGGCGTCGGTCATGGAATTCGGCGGCAGCTCGGAAGATCTTGGCCGCACTTGTCATTCGCACCCGACATTGAGCGAAGCGGTCAAGGAGGCGGCGCTCAATGTCGAAAAGCGAGCGCTGCATATTGTGAATCGCTGAGCTGGAGTCGTGCTTTTTCTCGACGAGGAACAGGTGCGGGAGCGCCTCCGGATGGAGGAACTGATCCCGGCGATGGAAAATGCGCTGATCGATTTCTCGGCTGGCAAAGTGACACAGCCGGTGCGCTCAACCATCGCGGTCGATCCCCCAGGTGGGTTTCTTGGGATCATGCCAGCCCTGGCGGAAGGGCTCGGCCTGAAAGTCGTAACGTTTTACCCGCCTAACGCGCAACGCGGACTTCCGACCCACATGGCGACGATTTTTCTGCTCGACCCGCAAACGGGCGCGCCGCTCGCGATCATGGATGGCCGATTGATCACCGAAATGCGAACGGCGGCCGTTTCAGCGGCAGCAACGAAACTTCTGGCGTCGCCCAACGCAAAGGTGCTGGCGATTCTGGGCAGCGGGGTGCAAGCCCGCAGTCACTTGGAAGCGTTGCGGATCGTTAGGCAGTTTGAGGAGATTCGTGTCTGGAGCCGGACAACAGTGAATGCCGAGCGACTCGCGGACGAAATTGGCGCGAAAGCAATGTCCGCGGAAGAGGCGGTGCGTGATGCCGACGTCGTGGTGACAGCGACGAGCTCAAAAGTGTCGATCTTGCGTGGCGCGTGGTTGAAGCCCGGTTGTCACGTCAACGCAGTCGGCGCGTGCCGGCCCGATTGGCGGGAATTGGACGATGAAGCGATGGCGAATGTGATCTTCGTGGATTCACGCGAAGGCGCGATGAAAGAATCCGGCGACATCATTCTTGTCGGCGCAACCATTTACGCCGAATTGGGCGAAGCGCTAGCCGGCAAAGTTCAGCCGCGCGCCAATGAGACGACCATCTTCAAGTCGCTCGGCATGGCGGTCGAGGATATTGCCGCCGCGATGCTGGTTTATCGATCAGCTTCGGCCGATTCGCCGCTTCGCAAATAGAAGAGCGATCCCACCCACTGCGACGAGTACAAATGTCCCCGGCTCGGGCACAAGGAACCCGCGGATTTCTCCACCCGGGAAAAGATTGGTGTGGATATTCCAGTAGGCCCTTCCTTCGGCCAAGGCCTGGGCGAAGGCAGCCTCCGCGCCGGCGGGAGTGCCGCCGTTCGCAGTCACGTAAGCGGAATTCCAAGTCGCCGCATCGAGCGTGTCAAAGACGTGATCGTAGGTGCCGCTCGTGACGCCTAGCGGAAAGCCCGAGAAAGTAGGCGTTTGTGTAGCGACTCCGGCTGTTCCTGCACCGGGCACCGCAGTCGGGGCATGGATGTGAGATGCGGTGGTAGTACTCGAGAGGCCGGTAAAATCGACGTGTACCGTCAATTGATGAGTGGCGAGGCTGAGTGTGACCTGCGCGAATCCTGTTCCAGGTGAGGCGTTAGGCGGCGACTCAGCTGGTCCACTTAGGTTGGCGGTGTAGATTTGTGCTTGTGCCGTCGCGGTTGCGAGCACCACTGCGGCGGCAAGCGAGAGTGTGAACATTGGCGGTTGGATTTTCACTCGGGCCTCCTTCGTTTCGTTGGAGAAACGTTTTAGTCTGACTGCTCTCGAAAAAGCAAGAATAAACAGTCTCAAGGGAGACATCCGTTTTATCGAACGCAACTCGCTTATTTGTTAAGCCGATTGTATTTCTTGAGAGCCTCGCCTAAGCGATCGTGCGGGAGAGCATCGACATGATGATTGTCGCGCCCGGTCACCGAGTGGTTGTCGATCAAAGCATTTACCACCGCTTCTTCGGTCGCCTGCACCACACCGGAGAAAATCGGGTCCAGCAGGTCGTTCGGAATTGTTTGCACCGTGTGCGTGACTTGATCGGGACTTGCCGCGTTCGCGTTCGCGGTTGAAAACGCGATAAACAAATCGCCCGAGCCGTTTCCGGAAACCGTTCCGGTTCGGGCCAGGCCAAGGGATACCCGGCGGGCGAGCCGTTTTAATTGATTCGGCAAGAGCGGCGCGTCCGTCGCGACCACCGCGATGCACGAACCGCTCTCCTCTTTGTAAACTTCGCCGGGGATTTCTTTGCCGACCGGTACGCCTGCGATCATGAGTTGCGAGCGACGGCCAAAGTTTGCCTGCAGGAAGACGCCGACGGTGAAGGTTTGCGGCGGCGCGTCTTTGCCCGTTTTGATGTCGATCTTGCGCGACGCAGTGCCATTGCCTCCTTTAAACTCGTAACAGATCATGCCGGTGCCTCCGCCGATGCTGCCCTCTTCGATTACGCCGCCATGCGCTGAATCGAGTGCTTGAAAAACATGCTCCGGTTTCACATGAAAGCCGTTGATGTCATTGAGCCATCCGTCCCAGGTTTCGGCCACCACTGGCAGACTCCACCAATAGCCGGTCTTGTCGGCGGCCCCGTGTTTGACGCGCCAGGCAATTACGGCGTCTCGGGCGACGCCGACACTGTGAGTGTTTGTGATAACGATCGGCCCTTCCAAAAATCCGCTTTCCTCAAGCCAGGCGGTGCCGGTCATTTCGCCGTTGCCGTTCAGAGAGAAAACGTTCGCGTAAACTGGATCATTCTGTGATTCGTGGCCGCGCGGAATGATCGCGGTAACGCCAGTCCGCACTGGACCCTTGCCGACTTCGAGTTTTCCTTCGCCTTGGATGATCGTCGCATAGCCGACTTCGACACCGGTGACGTCGGTGATGGCGTTCAACGGCCCCGGAGTGCCATCGAATGGAACGCTCAGATCGCGCGCGCGAACGATCTTGGGGGACGATGTCGAAGCTGACGTTGGGCTGAGATTAGGATTTGCTGACGGCGATTTTTGCGGCTCGCGCGCTGAGGAATCGAGCATGAGTATGAGCACGAGCATGAGCACGAGAGGGGAAGAGCGATGCGATTTCATTTCCGATCAATCAACTATCAACTACCAACCATCAACTTTTCCGTCTAGATTGTTTGCGTGAGTTACGAAGTCTTTGCTCGAAAATACCGGCCGCAGACTTTCGATGATCTGGTCGGGCAGGCGCATGTATCGCAGACGCTTAAGAATGCCGTCGCCCAGAACCGGCTGGCTCATGCATATCTTTTTGTCGGCCCGCGCGGGATCGGCAAGACCTCGACGGCGCGGATTCTGGCCAAGGCGCTCAATTGCGTGAAAGGACCGACGGTGACGCCGTGCGGGGTGTGCGATAACTGCAGGGAAATTACGGCCGGGAACAGCCTCGACGTGCTGGAGGTCGATGGTGCGAGCAACAACAAGGTCGAAGAGGTGCGCACCTTGACCGACAATGTCCGCTACGCGCCGAGCAAGAGTCGTTTCAAGATCTACATCATCGACGAAGTCCACATGCTGACATCCGCGGCGTTCAACGCCCTGCTTAAGACGCTCGAGGAACCGCCACCGCATGTGAAGTTCATTTTCGCCACAACGGAGCCGCAGAAAGTTTTGCCCACAATCGTCAGCCGTTGTCAGCGGTTCGACCTTCACCGTATCCCGGCGAATCTGATTGCGCAGCATCTGCAATTCATCGCCGGCAAGGAGAAGATCACGCTTGAGCCGGCTGCCGGGCATGCGATCGCACGAGGGGCGGAGGGCGGATTGCGCGACGCCGAGTCGATGCTCGATCAGCTGGTCGCATTTTGCGGGGACAAAATCGGCGAGAAGGATGTGCTCAGTGTTTTCGGGTTTACCAGCGAGCAGACCGTGATCGATCTGACCGGGCGAATCCTGGGGGGCGAAGCGCCAGCCGCGCTCGACGTTATATATAATGAGGGTGAGGCCGGTAAGGACATGATGCGGCTCATGTCGGATTTAATTGTTTATCTGCGGGACCTCCTCATTTTCAAGGCCAAACCGGATGCGCTGAAGGAGGATGTCGATCCTGACGTGCAAAAAGCGCTCGCTGCGCACGCCGACCTTATTAACACCGATCGCCTGCTCGAGTTGATCGATCAATTCGCCGAGGCCGAAGCCCGGATGAAATGGGTTCCGAATAAGAAACTGCATTTCGAAGTGGCAATCATCAAGGCGATCCAGAGTCTGGGACATGCGACGCTCGATGACGTGATTGAAAAGCTGGGGAACCTTCGCGACGGCAAAGCTGTAGCGGGGGGCGTGTCGCCCGCTCCTCGACATCCTGCGGCCGACACGGCCGCCTCTACACGACCGACCGCACGCGTGGCGGAAGCGCCGCCTGAATACGCAGCGAGTAAACCCGCCGCCGATGTCGATCCTGCGGAGGTTTGGAAACAGGTAGGCGCGAAAATTCCGGCACAGAAAGGATTTCTGCGAAATGCAGCAGGGGCGGCGCATCTAATTGGGATGGAAGGAAGAAATTTTCTCCTCGGTTTTTCGGCGAGCGACAAATCGTTAATGGAAATCCTGGGAACACAAGCAAACCGCAAATTTATCGAAACGGCGCTGAACGAAATCACCGGGAAAGATTTAACAGTGAAGCTTAGTGTGGATGACAAACTTCCTTCAAAGCCGGTATCGCCGATGCCGGTCGCAACTTCCGGCCCGGGGAATTTCAAAGATGATCCACTGATCCAGGAAGCGATCGAGATGTTCAAAGGCGAAATCAAGACATGACCCTCACCTGGCGCTTCGCGTCCTCCTCTCCCTCGGGGAGAGGATAAGAATCCGAAGAACTGATTTATGAATATCAACAAGCTGATGAAGCAGGCGCAGAAGATGCAAGAGCAGGTGGCCAAGGTGCAGGCCGAGCTGGAGGAGAAGACGGTCGAGGTTCAGGCGGGCGGCGGCAAAGTCACAGTGGTCGCGAATGGCGCGGGCGAAGTGCTCTCGATCAAGATCGATAAAGCGATTGTCGATCCTAACGATGTCGAATTTCTGGAGGAAGTGGTGCTTGGCGGCGTCAAACACGCAATCGAGCAAGGCAAAGCGCTAGCCCAATCGGAGATGGCAAAGATTAGCAGCGGGCTCGGGATACCGGGAATGTAGGTGGATCGGTGATTACTTCGTGGCCGGTTTAGAAAGATCCGCGGCCAATTTGTTTGTTGGCCTTGCGCGATGGCGATCTTCGCGGCAGTAATTGCCCGTGCCGCCGCAGTTAATCGCTCGCGATTTGGTTCAATCATTTCGAATGGGCTCGCGCCGGATCGAGGTGTTGCGGGGGATCTCCCTGGATATCGGCCGCGGCGAGGTGATTTTCATTCGCGGCGCGTCGGGGGCGGGCAAGACCACTCTATTATATACACTGGCGGGATTGGAACGGCCGGAATCAGGGAACGTCGAGTTTGAAGGGCAGAAACTTTACAGCGGGAGCTCTTCTTCGCAGGCAAAGCGGCGCAACGAGAAAATGGGTTTCGTTTTCCAGGGTTATTTCCTGCTGCCGGAGCTCACCGCGCTGGAGAATGTGTCGTTGCCCGGAATGATCGGGGGAAGATCGACAACGGAGAAGGCACGGGAGAGTTTGCAGGCAGTGGGACTGATCGACCGGATGAGTCATTTGCCGGCGGAGCTATCCGGCGGCGAACAACAACGCGTGGCCATCGCCCGTGCGTTGGTGAACGATCCGGAAATCATTTTCGCCGACGAACCGACTGGCAACCTCGATTCCAAAACCGGTGACACAATCATCGACCTTCTTTTGAGCCTGGCCCGGGAACGGGAAAAGACGCTGGTTGTAGTGACGCACGACGCGGAGTTGGCCAAGCGCGGCAGTCGCGCGTTGCACATCATTGATGGAGTGTTGGAGTGAGGTAGGGGCGGTTCACCTGGACCGACCGCGATGGGAAATGACGGGCGTCGCGGCGATTGAGGTCAATCGCCCCTACCTGCCAATGCGGCGGCGCAGAATTCATTTCCCTTGAATTCGCTCTGAACCACCGGACATTTTTATAACCCTATGAAAACCACTGATGCAGATACGCTCGTGATCGACGAACCGGCAACGCGGAAAACAGGGACGAAGGCGATCAAACCCGCGGACGAGAAGGGAACGGGCGCAACTTCTGCCGTGAAACCATTGACGATCTACGTCGACGGGAAATTTTGCCCGGAAGCGGATGCGAAAGTTTCAGTGTTCGATCACGGTCTGCTTTACGGCGACGGAATTTTTGAGGGCATCCGTTTCTACAACGGGAGGGTGTTTCGACTGGAGGAACACTTGGAGCGCCTTTGGGACTCGGCCCGTTCGATCATGCTCGAGATTAAGATGTCGATGCGGGAAATGACGGAAGCGTTGCTGGAGACGATCCGGAAAAATGATCTGCGCGACGGCTACATCCGATTGATCGTCACCCGCGGGGTTGGCAATCTCGGTTTGAATCCGACGCAATGTAAACATCCGAACGTGATCATCATCGCGACCACGATCGCGCTTTATCCGGCGGAATTTTATCAGAAGGGGTTAACCGTCGTGACTTGCGCAACGCGGCGGACGGGTCCGGGCGCGCTCAATCCAGCGGTGAAGTCGCTTAATTATTTGAACAACGTCATGGCACGGATCGAGGCGAACCTGGCCGGCGCCGACGAGGCTCTCATGTTGAACGATGCCGGTCATGTGGCGGAATGCACCGCTGATAATATTTTCATCATCAAGCACGGACAGATTTTCACGCCGCCGATCGCGGCCGGAGCGCTGCGCGGCATTACCCGCTCGGTGGCGTTCGACATTGCCGCTGAAACCGGGATCAAGGTCGTTGAGACGGATATCACGCGACATGATGTTTTCGTCGCGGATGAGTGTTTTCTCACTGGAACGGCCGCGGAAATTATTCCGGTTATCGAAGCGGACGGCCGCCCGATTGGCACCGGGAAGCCTGGGCCGATTACTGCGCGAATGATGACGCGTTTCCGTGAACTGGTACGTGAAACCGGAACGCCGATTTACTCTTGAGACAATCGAACCTCTCTCGGGCGTGGAAGGTGCTGAACTTTCATATTGAATGTTGTAGAGTTTTCCGGGTCTAAACTGCAGAGATGTTGTGCGACGTTTGCAAATGTAACGATGCCACGGTCTTCCTGACCCAGATTTTGGAAGGCAAGATGCAGAAAGTGAACCTCTGCGATGCTTGCTCGAAGGAGAAAGGGGTCCAGGATCCGACCGGGTTTGCCCTGGCTGACCTCCTGCTCGGGATCGGCGCCGCGGAAGAGATCGAGAAGGGCGCCCCCTCGCAGAAATGCCCGGTCTGCGGTTATACCCAGGCCGATTTCAAAAAAACCGGGCGCCTTGGGTGCAGCGCCTGCTACGTCACATTCGCGGAAGGATTGAATACGCTTTTGAAGGCGATGCATAAAGGAACCAAACATGTCGGCAAACTTCCGCAGCGGGCGAGTCGCGAGATACAATTGAGCGATCAGATGCGCGCCCTGGCCGAGAACTTGGAGAAAGCCGTCGCCGAAGAGAATTACGAAACCGCGGCTTCATTGCGCGATCAGATCAAGCAACTCGAAAGCGGGCGGGCGATATAACAATGAAACTTTCCAATGTCATGTCCACCGCGGGTGAATGGCTTCGCGGCGAAGGCCCGCATCATCAGATCGTGATCAGCAGTCGTGTCCGATTGGCCCGCAATCTCCGCAACCGGCCGTTTCCCGGGTGGGCGAAGAAGGCGGAGCGAACGACCATACTCGAACTCGTCAAGCCGGCGGTAGAGGAGCTTCCGGAAATGCAGGAGTCTTTTTCAGAAGCGCTCCAGGACCTTTCTGCGCTCGATAAGCAGGTGCTCGTCGAGCGTCATCTGATCAGCCGCGAACACGCGGCCAAGGGAGCAGGCAGTGCCGTAGTGATGAATCGGCGACAGACGCTGAGCATCATGTTGAATGAAGAGGATCATTTGCGGATGCAATCGATTCGCTCCGGTTTGCAATTGAAACAGGCGTTCAAGCTCGTGGACAAGGTGGACAGCGCGCTCGAGGAGAAGGTCGAGTTTGCTTACGATCAGCGCCTCGGATATTTGACCGCCTGCCCTACCAATGTCGGCACAGGCATGCGTGCATCGGCCATGCTGCACCTTCCGGGCCTGGTTCTCAGCGAGATGATCAATCAGGTCGTGCAGGCGGTAAGCAAGATCGGCCTTGCTGTGCGCGGTCTCTACGGCGAAGGCACCGAAGCGATGGGAAATCTCTTCCAAATCTCGAACCAAACGACCTTGGGCGAGAAGGAAGACGAGATCATCAATCGCCTGACCAAAGTGATCGAAACGATCATCGACAAGGAACATGACGCGCGGCAGGTATTGATCGAGAAGAAATCAAACACGCTGTGGGACCAAATCGGCCGGGCGTACGGAGTTTTGACTTTCGCTCACGCGATGAGTTCGAAAGAAGCGCTGAATCTTTTGTCAATCATCAAACTGGGCGTCGATCTCGGCGTATTCCCGGAGGATCGCCGTTTGCCCATCGACCAGCTTTTCATCGACACTCAGCCCGCACACTTGCAGAAGGGCTCAGAGCAGAAACTAAATGCCGAGGAGCGCGACCACTTGCGCGCCCAGATTATACGCGACCGTTTGAAAATGTTCCCCAAGCCTGATATTAGTAAGATGGCGAGAGAGTCGGGGAATGGTTCGACTGCCGCGCCATCGAATAATGAATAATTTTACGCCACGCGCTCAACAGGTTCTGGCACTTGCTCGCAAGGAAGCCGACCGTTTTAATCACAATTACGTCGGGACTGAGCATCTCCTTCTCGGATTGATCAAGCTGGGGCAGGGGGTTGCCGTTAACGTTTTACAGAAGGTGGGTCTCGATCTGGAAACGGTGCGGATGGAAGTCGAGAAGCAGGTTGGCTCCGGCCCGGAGACAAAAATGGTTGGCAACATCCCGTATACGCCGCGGGTGAAAAAAGTTCTGGCCCTGGCCGGCAAGGAAGCCAAGGCGCTCAATCATTCCTACGTTGGCACCGAGCACATATTGCTGGGCCTCTTACGCGAAGGTGAAGGGGTGGCTGCACGGGTTCTCAAGAGTCTCGAAGTAGATATCAATCGCACCCGCGAGGAGATTCAGAAGGAGCTCGACCCGAATTTCATGCCAGCGGAATCCGAGGAGGGCGAAGCGCCGACCAAAAAGGACGTTAAAACTCCCGCGCTTCGAGCCTTTGGACGCGATTTGACCGAACTGGCGAAAAAGAACGAGCTGGATCCGGTAATCGGCCGGCACAACGAAATCGAGCGCGTGATTCAGGTTCTTTGCCGCCGGACCAAGAACAATCCGGTGTTGATCGGTGAAGCCGGTGTGGGCAAGACCGCCATCGCGGAAGGGCTGGCTCAGGAAATCGCGAGTGGGAACGTCCCCGAACTGTTGCGCGATAAGCGAGTCATCACGCTCGACCTTGCATTGATGGTGGCGGGGACAAAATATCGGGGCCAGTTCGAAGAGCGCATCAAAGCGGTGATGGACGAAATTCGCCGCTCCAAGAACGTAATTCTTTTTATCGACGAGCTGCATACAATAGTGGGCGCGGGTTCGGCCGAAGGCGCGATGGATGCCTCGAATATCATCAAGCCGGCGCTGAGCCGTGGCGAATTGCAATGTGTCGGGGCGACAACCATGAACGAGTACCGCAAGTACATCGAGAAGGACGCCGCGCTGGAGCGCCGTTTTCAAACCGTGAAAGTGGATGCGCCTACCGTTGAGGAAGCGATCCAGATTCTAAAAGGGCTGCGGCCGAAATACGAAGCGCATCACAAAGCCAAGCTGACTGATGAAGCGCTCGAAACCGCCGTGAAATTCTCCGATCGCTATATCACGGGACGTTTTCTGCCTGATAAAGCCATCGACGTAATGGACGAAGCCGGAGCGCGAGCCCGCATCAACGCAATGACGCGACCGCCGGACGTGAAGGAGATCGAGAAAGAGATCGAGGAAATTCGGCTCGAAAAAGAAGGGGCGATCAAGGCACAGGATTTTGAAAAGGCAGCTTCTCTTCGTGACAAGGAGAAACAAACGAAGGAGCGGCTCGATTCGATTTTGACCAAGTGGAGAACGGAGCGCGAAGAAAAGGAAGT
>JBDTZF010000138.1:0-6001 GCA_040005265.1 Verrucomicrobiota bacterium | reverse complement strand
ATGGATCAACTGAAGCAGCGTTGTCTGATTGGTCAGCTCGACGCAATTGTCCGGGGCGGCGATTTTACGCGGCGATTTTCCGACGAGGACGACACGAGTGGGCGCAAAGGCGAGGCAGATTTCCTCGATGACGGCATTGGAGAGCGACTTGCCGCCGCCACGAGCGAACGGGTGCAGTAAAATGAATGGCGGATATTCATCGAACCGCGGAAGCGGATCGCCGCTTGGCACTGGACAACGCAGGGAGTTGCCGATTTTCGCGCCGGCCAGTTCGGCCAGCTTGACATACCGCTCGACCGCGTGTTCCCGGCGGTTGACTTTGGCGGTGCGGTGATAAAAAAAGCGCGAACCTTCGCGGCCGTCGCTCATTCCGTAAATCTCTTTCGCGCCGCTAATCTTTGCGATCATTGCGCTGCGGAACAGCCCTTGAAAATCGAGCGCGAGATCGGGACGAAGCAGCCGCGTCGTTTTCCACCACGGCCCGAAGCTTCGCGGCGCGCCAAGGCCGGTGAAATCGTTTCTTGGAAAAACATGGACATGATCGACATCGGGATTCCCCCTCAACAACGGGGCGAATTCGGGATTGATCACCCAGGTGATATCGGCCTCTGGAAAGGTGTCGCGAACGAGCGCGACCGCCGGCAACGTGTGGACGATGTCGCCGAGCGAGCTGGGTTTGATGATTAGAATCGATTTCACAATTAACGCCCGATGGCCAATCGTTCGGCCAGAAGTTCGGGCAGACCGGCTTTGATAATTTTTTCCTGCGCGGTTGCCAAATCGTATTTTACCCGGCGTTGTTCGACGGTGTTGTTGTCGATGTCGAAAATGCAATAGGCTGCGCGCCAGTTGCCATCGCGCGGCTGGCCCACGCTCCCGACGTTGATGAAGTATTTTTTGCCCGGATCGATCCGGAGCTGTTCGATTTTCATGCGTTGGACTCCATCGTCGCGAACGAACGCCATCGGCACATGGGTGTGTCCGAAAAAGCAAACCGTGGTGTGCTGATAAGTAAAACTCGCGGCCGCGTCGAGGTTATTGAAAACGTAACCCCATTGGGCTGGGGTATCTAGAGTTGCATGAACGATGGTGAAGTCGCGCACCTGGCGTTGCAGGCGCAATTCCCGCAGCCATTGCTTGTCTTCCTCGCCGAGATGCTCGCGCGTCCATTCGATCGCGTGCTCGGCCAGCTCGTTGAAATCGCGCGACGATTCCATGAGCGACGCCTGCTCGTCGTGGTTGCCCTTAACGACCGGGCAATCCATGTCGCGGAGTTGGTTGACGCATTCGTGGGGACTGGCGTTGTAGCCGACTACGTCCCCCAGACAGACGAAATGCGTGCACTCCCGCTCGGTCGCGTCGGCCAGCACCGCGTCGAGCGCTTCAAGATTGGCATGGATGTCGCTAAAAATGGCAAAACGCATTGACTGATCGTTACAAGTTGAAAACGTTACAAAGTTACAACGGAGAGGGGACAGTAATATAGCGATGTAACGCTTGTAACGATGTAACTTTTTCTAACGTTCCTTTTCCGGAATTCGCCGATCCTCGGCGATCTCGAGTTTGTTTTCGAGAAACTTTATTCGCGCGATCAATGTTGGCACGCGTTGCTGTTCGCCCAGGTCGTAGAGTCGGCGCAGCTGGGCGTAGGCTTCCTGCTCGCGTCCTTCACAATAGGAGAGCTCGTATGCGGCGAAACGCCGGTCGTAGGTCGGCGCCCCCGGCAAGGTCGCGGCTCTCGCGTAACACTCCGACGCTCGCGCGTGATCTTGATATTTCTGCTGGTAAAGGCGGGCGAGCGCTTCGTAGAGCTGCGGTTTATCCGGGTTGTTTGCGATGCCGCGTTCCAAAAAATCCCTGGCCAGCGCAAAATATTCACGCTGCGCTTTCACGCGCAGAGCGAGTCGGGGCTGAGTGGGATCGTTCATTGCGGCCACACTGGCGTTCCAGCCCATGTGCCACGCCGCCGTGTCCCAAAATAGAATCGAGCGCGGCTGCAGTGTTGTGATCTGCCGGAACAAGAAAAGCACGCGACTCCATTCCGTCTGCTCCCACGCGACGTGCGCTTGAACATAAAGAATGTCTGCGACGGCGACACGAAATCCGCTCAACGCGGCAATGAATCCGAGTTGGCCAATCTGGTCTCGAAGATCACGATTGAATTCGACTCCTTGCAAATGCAGCTGTCGATGTTGGGCGAAAATGGCGCGCTCCGCGGGCAGCTTCATTACGCCGAAGGCGAGCAGGATGCCCAGGACAAGTCCGATGCGTATCATAACTCTTTGCCGGAAAACACGAACGCGGCCAGCAATGTGTAGATCATTGTGTAAAAAATGCCTAGCATTCCGGTCTTCAAAAAGAGGCTAAGCGGAATGGCCGCGCCGGCCACGATGTCATCGGTCAGATTGAATGCCTGCAAGTCGGGAAAGAGGAGCGCGACCACAGCCAGAAACGCGCGCGTCAGCCAGCCGCCGCCCTGTTCCTGCAACCAAAATTCGCGCGCGGTCGCCTGCAAATGGCCGATGAGATAAACGAAAACCATTACCATGACAGTGAAAATGTTCGTCGTTGCGAAAGTGGAGACGAAAAGCGTCAGGGCAGCGAGCAAACAGGCCTTCAGGTAGATGATGGCGATGGCCGGAAGGATGTCGATGTTCAGGGCGGAAGCGTGGATAGCACGAAGGGCGGCATCCATTTCCTCGCGCGAACCGCCCGACATCTGGCGGACCGTTTCGTGCAGCACTGCCTGTTCGCGCGTGTAGAGGACGATGAGAAAGAGCGCGCTCATCAGGAGAGTGCCGATCGCGAGAAGAAGTAAGACTCCACCGATCTTGCCGAGCATGTATTCGAAACGCGGCACTGGTTTGGCGAGAATGGTGTAAACGGTGCGCACTTCGATGTCCTGCGGTATCAGACGCGCCGTGGCGAGGACGGCCAGCAGCGACGTAAAGATCGAGATTGCACCGAGAGAAACATCCTTCAGGATTTGAAATTCCTGTTGAAAAGTAAACCGGGCCATGAAGATAGAGCTTCCGATCAAGATCGCGGCGAAGATAAGCAGGAAGTAGAAGACCCTCTGTCGCGTTAGATCGGTGAGCGTGTTGCCGGTGATGGCGAAGACGCGCGCCGGAGAGAAGGCGCGGTGACGATGCTCAATCATTCCGGTCCTTTCGTCGCGTCGAGAAAGAGCTTCTCGAGTGTCGTCGTCGATTTTCGGCGCTCGATCAACCTGGCGTTCGACCTGGCGGCAAGCGCTTCGATCTCGTCGAGGAGCGGTCCGGATGCGTTTTCCAAAACGAGCTCAGTTTGATTCTCGATCGCGATCAATTCCTCGAGGCGGCCTTCGCGCACCAGCGAGCCATTAGCGAGGATGCCGACGCGATCGCAAATCTCCTGGGCTTGGGCGAGCAAATGCGATGAGAACAGCACAGTGATTCCGCGCCGTTTAAGATCGACAATCAAATTGCGAATGTCGCGGGACCCGGCCGGATCGACGCCGGCGGTCGGTTCGTCGAGCACGACTACTTTTGGGTCGTTGATTAACGCCTGGGCCAGGCCGATGCGCTGGAGCATCCCCTTGGAGTAGGTGCTCAGTCGGCGGTCTTTTGCATCCGTTAGGCCAACGAGATTGAGTAACTCGCCGATGCAGCTCTTTAACCGGGCGCCGCTCAGCCCGCAGAGCTTTCCGAAAAAGCGCAGCGTCTCTTCGCCGGTGAGATAATTATAAAAGTACGGATTTTCGGGAAGGAACCCGACAGCTTTGCGGCTTTCGACAAGACGGCTGTTGCATCCGAAAATCTCCGCTCGACCCTTCGTCGGTGAAACGAGCCCGAGAATCATTTTGAGGGTAGTGCTCTTGCCGGAACCGTTAGGCCCGAGCAACCCGTAAACCTCGCCCGGCGCAACCTGAAGATCGAGATCGCGCACCGCCACGATCCCTTGTCGATGAAACGGAACTGGAAAAATCTTCGTCAGCCCGCTGACGGCGATGGCTGCATCAGTCATGGCGAATTTCAAAACCGCGTGTTTCGACCGGCTCGGGCAGTATCGATTCGGTTTGCTTTTTTATAAGGCTGCCCAGTTCGCTTTGGCCAATTGCTTCCACAAAAGCGCGGGCTTCTTCGTCCGCGCCGTTCACCTGCATTTCGACGCGACCGTCGCGCAGATTGCGCACCCATCCGGTTACATCAAAGCCTTTGGCGATGTGCCGCACCGACCAACGAAAACCGACGCCTTGGACGGTGCCTTCAAAGAAAATCTGGATCGAGATCATGCCTGGTTTGATTCTAGCAAGGGAGCGAGTGCGGGAAAGGACGGCCCACAGGGCTGTGGCTACATCACCGAAGCTGAAGCTCTTGTCTCTTGTAGCCGCTGGCCTGTGGCCAGTCGCCACTACTTCTACTTATAAGAGTAGACCAGACAGAAACTGCTTTCCTGGCCGTCGAGCAGATCGATCGAGACGTAGTACTGGCCGCTGCTGACAGGAGTGAATCCCGCCGAAGCTTTCTCACCCGAATTATAACTTTCGGTTACCACTTGTTTTCCCGCCTCGTCGTAAACAGTCACGGTGATCTTTTTCGCCAGGTCGGTCGCCCCGACTGTGAACCAGTACTGGTTTCCCGCGTAAAGATTTACCGCAACGAGAGCGTGATCGTGCGGCTTGATTGTGCCACACCAATGCCCGTCGCGAATTTTGAATCCATCGTTGCTAAATGCGCCGGCCAAATCCAATGCCACCTTGCGTGCTTCGACTTCGGTATCGCTCGCAGCATGGGCTGAGGTACTGATGGCGACCGCCAGCACTGACGACAAAAGTGAACAACGCCATTTCATTTGGTGTCAGTCTTGGTCCGGATGGTTTCCATCATCTTCCCGGCTGCTTCACTGACCTTGCGCACTTCTGCCTCGGTGGGTGCCTGGCCGGGCGGGAACGAAACGAGTTTTTCCATCCCACTGAGTTGTTCGCTGACATTCTTGATCAGGACCTCGCCGCGCAGCTCGGGTGAAACGGCGTTGATCTTCGTTTGCATGAAGCTGACCAAAGCCGGTTGACGCAAAACTTTCGCGCTGCGTTCGTCGTAATTTTGTAAAATCGCCGAGCTCACGACCTGAGTGCCGCGAATCCAGCCGCCCAGGCTCACCAGAACGACCAAATCCTGATCGCTGTGTGATTGCATGGAGGACTTCACTTCATTCTGAGTCGCTTCGAGCTCTTCCTGCAAAGTGTCCCAATCGTCGTTCTCGGCGAATTCGTTGATGCTGTTGCCGCGGCTAAGGAGATTTTCGCTGACGCCGAGCGCTTTCGCGAGTTTGATGATATCCGAGCCGATGTTTTTGACCTGCTGGCTGTCCTTGGCTTCGATCGCCACAAAACCGTCCGCAATCAGGCCGCCGAGGTTAAGCGCGATTTGGGCCCGGTTGCGATAAGTCATCGGGATCGGGCCACGATATTGGCCCGACCAATTCGGTTTGCTCGGTTTGGAAAGAGCGGCAAAAAGCTCGCCCGGCGTCGGAATACTAATGGCGTCGTTCTTGATCGCCTGGGCCAATTGATCAGAGGAGAGCCGCGGCGACTCCGCGCCGATGACCGCGCAAATGCTTACGACTAAAGCAATCGCGCCGAGTCTTGCCGAAGGGTTCATGGCGTAGATTATCCGCTGGGGAGCAAAAATTGCCAACGGGAATGTCACCCGGTGGAATTGGAGGGGGGCGGGCAAGCGACGGCCCCCTTAAAAAAAATCGGCATTTCTCAGTTTTTTTATTGACCTTTGTATGGGGACTCTGGTAAAAACCACGTCCATATGAAGAAGCCAAGTTCACTACTTAAGAAGGCAACGACGTCCGGCGGTTTAATTGGAGCGATGGCAATCGCCGGTGGAACCTCGGCCTACGCCGACATCTCAGCAATTTCCAGAATCAGCCCGGGCAATTCCGTGCGCGGAGCGAATCCTCCGATCGCCACTGGCGTTCCGCCGGATCTGACGAATACAGCGGGCGCGGC
>JBDTZF010000042.1:0-20331 GCA_040005265.1 Verrucomicrobiota bacterium | reverse complement strand
CGATGATTCTTTGCGCCCGGACATCATGGCCGACACCCGCCGGCCTGCGAACGCCCCGCCGGTCTCCGCAGCCTAACTCGGTAGAGTGAGACTCTGCTAGCCGAGGATAAATGAGTACGGGTGACAAACAGACCGGCCCGATCAAACGCTTGCGCGATTGGGATGCCGAAACGGCAATCATTCTTGGCTCGGGATTGAACTCGCTGGTTGGCGATCCCCAAGATGATCGGATCATTCCTTATGCGGAATTTCCCAGTATCCCCAAACCCTCTGTCCCGGGCCATGCCGGCCGCTTTGTCCTTGGCGAGATCGGCAAGACGCATGTGATCTTTGGGCAAGGTCGCGTTCATCTTTACGAAGGGTATTCCGCGCGAGACGTAACCGCCGGAGTCCGCGCTTTGGCTGAAGCGGGAATCAAAAGACTAATCGTTACCAATGCAGCCGGCGCAGCCAACCCGAGTTTCAAGCCCGGCGAATGGATGACGATTGCAGATCACATTAATCTTACTGGAACAACACCACTGCTCGGCACTGCCCAATTTGTCGACATGACTGAAGCCTATTCCCGGCGGTTGTGCGAAAAGTTTCAGAAAGCCGCCCGCGAGATCGGCATTGTGTTGCACGAAGGCGTTTACGCCGGTCTGCTTGGGCCGCAGTACGAAACACCTGCCGAAGTGCGCATGCTTCAAAAACTTGGCGCCGATGCGGTCGGCATGTCTACTGTTCTCGAGGTCATTCAAGCCCGCGCCTTGGGCATTGAAGTCGCCGGTTTTTCCTGCCTAACGAACATGGCCGCGGGAATCTCCAAGGGAGAACTTAGTCACGAGGAAGTGCTCGAGACCGGGAAGAAGGCGGCCGCCGATTTCGCGAGGGTGCTGGAAAAAGGCTTGTCGATCTAACTCGCAGAAGATTTCCTGCCCAAATCCGGACAAGATCGGACAACAACTTTCTCTAATGGAGGGCGTCCGCGCTGTCGGCACCCTAATATTTCAGGAAACAGGGCTGTCCTCCAAGACAAAGTCAGGGCGCTGACGGCGCGGACGCCCTCCAACTACAGATCAGGCCGCTCCGGCGCGGAGCTATTCGGCAGCGCTAATCGCCAGGTGATGAAATCGGTTGTCTTCTTTTGAGTAAACAATGTGCCAGAACCAAAAGCCCCCATCGGGGACGAAAATAAATTGTTTCTTGTAATCCGTCGCGTCGCTTGACCGGAATGAATTGATGTAGATGTGACGCTTACCGTCGATTACCAGGCCAATATATTGACGGCGATACTCGCCGTAATGCGAAAGGATCTGGGCAATCTGCGCGGAAACGTACTTTGGCGATGTCGTTGCCGGCGCGAATTCAAGTGTCGCCGGATCTTTGGCTGCGTTTTCCAAGACTTCTCGTAAACGCGTTTCAACCCGCTCCACCTCTGGCGGCGATGGGGTCCAATAGCTCTGGGCATGCACACCAAGGATGTCCTGAATACCATGCCCTGCGCCGCGACCGAGCCCGATGCTGTCGCCCCACTCCCTCGCGATGTCAGCAGGGATTATTACGCCTTCGATACCAACGCTCTTGGTAGTTGGGAAATCCGCTGCCTGTATCCCGCGAAGCCCAATCATCAAAAGCATGAGTGTCGCTATGCCTGATCGCATCGGAAGGTGCTTCATGGACCTAGCGAGACCAAGATGAGCTACCGCCCGAGAGCGAGCCATGCTCGCAGTGAGAATAGTTTAGCCATCTGAAATGAAACGCGGTACGGGTAGCGGTTAGCGCCATTTAGACGACTTCGCGTTCCATTTCCGACAGGCTGCGCACGGCAAAGTGTATACCGGCGCGACGAATCTCCTCTGAAGCGTGCTCGATAAACGGAATTCCGTCCCCCTCAGTCGGAAGGTGCTTGCAGACATCTTGAATCTCGATCTCGCGCTCGCGTGCGTCTGGATAGGTCTGGTAAATTTCACCGGACTCAATAAAAGCGAGATATTCATTCAGCTTGTCTTGAAGCTGCGACACCTGATCAGGATCATCCCAACGGAGATGATCCGAGAGGGTCAGGACGCATCGGCTATCGGCGCGGCGAACGCCGGCAAAATCAACTACTTTTGGTCGATGCTCACAGCGCGCTTTCATCTAACGAGAATTCGGTCGATTTTTTGGGTCGAATACCGGAATCGCGGCGGGATTTTGCATTCACAGTTTCGCCGGATGGGCGCGTGGTTCGCGATCTTTGGCGGTAGCGGTGCTCGGCTTCGTGACGAAAGGGCCGCCTTCCATCGGTGTAACCTTTGTAAAAGCGACGTCGGGCATTTCGCTGGGGAGTCCCTCGAGGGGAAATTCCTTGCGCAGCGGGAAGAAGGGATAGCCATCCCACATCAGGATGCGACGGAGATCGGGGTGGCCATTGAACTTAATTCCCATCATGTCGTAAATCTCGCGCTCGTGCCAGTTCGCGGTCGGCCAGATATCGGAAACCGTGTCGACCGCGCCGATGTCTTCCGACAGACGGAGTTTCAAGCGCAGATGAACGGCCAAGGTCATCGAATAAAGCTCGTAGACGATTTCAAACCGCGGTTCGTCGCCGAAATTGTCGATGCTGGTGATATCCAACAAGTAGTCGAACGAGAGTTCGTCGCGACAGAACTTTGCCACTTCACGCAGGTCGGCGGCCTCGATTGAGAACGTCGTTTCGCCGCGAAACTCGGTTTGTCCATGAATCTTCGGACCGAAGAGTTTGCTTAGCGAGTTGAGGAGTTCGGGGCCAGTCATAAGCATTGCATCGTAATCCTATTTCTACTCACCAAGGAGTAGGAATAAGAGTAAGAGTAAGAATACGAGCAAGATGAGCGGGGGGTCATGTCGCGAGGGCTTCCTCGATCTTTTCGGTCAGCTCCGGCTTTTGGCCGGCCAACGATTTCTCGCCTGAAATCTTTGCCTGCAATTTCATCAGGCCTTCGAGCAACGCTTCAGGACGTGGAGGGCAACCGGAGACATAAACATCGACCGGCAGAAGCTGATCGATTCCCTGCAAAACCGCGTACGAGCGATACATGCCCCCGCTGGAGGCGCACGCGCCCATCGCGATCACCCATTTCGGTTCCGGCATTTGCTCGTAAATTCGTTTCACAGCCAGCGCCATCTTGTAGGTCACGGTGCCGGCAACAATCATGACGTCGCACTGCCTTGGTGAGAAACGCATCACTTCCGCGCCAAACCGGGAGATGTCGAACCGCGAGGCGGCAGTTGCCATTAACTCAATTGCGCAGCAGGCCAGGCCCATCGGCATTGGCCAGAGCGAGTTCTTGCGCACCCAATTCAGCGCGGCGTCGAATTGCGTAAAGATCACGTTCCCTTCGATTTTCGAATCGTACGCCGTGATTTCCTCCACCATGGCGAACACTAAGATCGCGTTCCGCCGCTGCAAGAGGAAATCAGCCACTGATTGACACGGATGAAACAAGGATTACGGAAAGGGCGAAATCATCTGTGTAGATTCGTGTTTATCCGTGGCTAATTTCCATCATCCAGAAACGACATGACTAGCCAAGTCACCCGGACTCATCTCGATCAACTCGAGAGCCAGAGCATCTTCATTTTTCGCGAGGCTTATCACGCCTTCAAGAACGTCGCCATGCCATGGTCGATGGGAAAAGACTCGAACGTTCTCGTCTGGCTGGCGCGTAAATCGTTTTTTGGAAAAGTCCCGTTTCCGGTTCTGCACATCGACACAACGTATGAATTTCCAGAGATGCTGGAATTTCGCGGGTGGGCGCAAAAGCATTATCAGCTCAATCTAATCGTTAAGATCAATACCGAAGCGCGTGAGCGCGGCATCGGATATGAGACGCACGATCCGGTCACGGTGACCCATGAGTTGAAGACGGTAGCGTTGCAACAAGCGCTCGCCGAACACAAATGGGACGCGCTGATAACGGGGATCCGCCGTGACGAGGACCCGACGCGGGCCAAGGAGAGATATTTTTCTCCGCGCAACGCTCAGTTCGAGTGGGACTACAAAGATCAGCCACCGGAGTTTTGGGGACAGTTTGCGACCGAAGCAGCCAAAGGCGAGCACGTGCGCGTCCAACCGCTGCTCGATTGGACGGAAGTCGATATCTGGCGCTACATCCAGCGCGAGAATATTCCCATCCCGAAAATGTATTTCGCCCGAGATGGGAAGCGATTTCGTTCGTTAGGATGCAGCCCGATTACAACTCCGATCTCAAGCAAGGCCTTGACGATCGACGAGATCATCGTCGAACTGGAAGCGACGAAAACGACGGAGCGGGCCGGCCGCGCGCAGGATCATTATGAGCGCAACGCGATGCAAAAACTTCGCGCGAAAGGATTCATGTGACCCGCGATGAGCAAAAGCTTAAGGTCGTTTTTGTTGGTCACGTTGATCACGGCAAGTCGACGTTAATCGGCCGGATCCTGCACGACACCGATTCGCTGCCTGAGGGCAAGATCGAGATGGTGAAACAAGCCTGCGCGGCTGAGGGGATGGAATTCGAATTCGCTTTTGTGCTCGACGCCCTGTTGGAAGAGCAAAAGCAAAATGTCACCATCGATACGACGCAGATTGCGTTTCGCACCTCGCGACGGAACTACGTGATCATTGACGCACCTGGGCACAAAGAGTTTTTGAAAAACATGATCACCGGCGCGTCGAGCGCCGATGCGGCTATCCTGGTCATTGCTGCGAATGAAGGGGTGCGCGAACAAAGCCGACGACATGCATACCTGCTCGGGCTACTTGGGATTCGACAGATCCTGGTGGTCGTAAACAAGATGGATTTGGCGGATTTCTCAGAGAAACGGTTTCGCGAAATTGAGGAGGAGTATCGCACGTTTCTAACCGGTCTTAGCCTTGAGCCGCTCGCGTTCATTCCGGCCTCGGCAAAACAGGGCGAAAATGTGGTGAGCACGAGCAAGAAAATGAAATGGTATCGCGGCGCCAGCGTGCTCGATGCGCTGGATTTACTGGAGCCCCAAAAAGCCGTTGTTGATCTTCCGCTGCGATTTTGTGTCCAGGACATTTACCGTTTCGACGAACGCCGCATCATTGCTGGGCGAATCGAGACGGGGACATTGAGGGTGGGGGAGCAATTGGTCTTTTCGCCGGCGAATAAGGCGTCGGTGGTGGCAACTATCGAACGATGGAACGCCCCGGCGAATGGCGAAGCGATCGCGGGCGATTCCATTGGTGTCACCTTGAGCGAGCAGATCTTTGTCGAGCGCGGGTATATCGCGTCGCATGAGAGCGACACTCCGATCGAGGCGAACCGTTTTCGCGCCGATCTTTTCTGGATTGTGAGCGCGCCGTTGCAAGTCAACCGCCTTTACGAACTTCGATTGGCGACACAAGAGATAAAGTGTCAGGTGGTGTCGATTGAGGAAGTGATGGATTCGTCCACACTCGAGCGCAAGATCGAGAAGCGCGAACAATTGGCCCGCAACGAAGTCGGCCGGCTAACGATTCAGACTCGCGGCCCGCTGGTGATCGATAATCACGATCGGATTCCCAATCTTGGGCGATTCATCATTGCGAATGACGGCCAGATCTGTGGCGGTGGCACGATTTTTGGCGGGACGTACACGGACCGAAGCGTGGCCAAGAGCAAAAACATTTTCTGGACGGAAGAAAAAATCACAGCGCAGGAGCGGGCGGCGCGGAGCGGACACCGAGGCGCGGTCATATGGTTTACCGGTCTTTCCGGCGCCGGGAAATCCACTCTTGCGCAGGCTCTGGAGCGGGAGCTGTTTAACCGCGGCATGCACACGTATGTGCTCGACGGCGACAACATTCGCCACGGTCTGAATTCAAATCTCGGCTTCTCGCCGGAAGATCGCGTGGAGAATATTCGGCGCGTCAGCGAAGTCGCGAAGTTAATGGCTGATTCAGGAGTGATCGCCATCACTGCGTTTATTTCGCCTTACAGAATGGATCGGCGCCGCGCGCGAGAGATCGCGCTCGAAGGTAATACAGAATTCATCGAGGTTTTTGTCGATGCACCGCTGCGAGTTTGCGAGGAGCGTGATCCGAAAAATCTGTACAAAAAAGCGCGTGCGGGTCAAATTAAGGAATTCACCGGAATCGATGCTCCTTACGAAGCGCCCGAGGATTCGGAAATCGTCGTGCATACCGACCAGCAGACCGTCGATGAGTCGGCGGCAACAATTCTCGAGCAATTGTTGCCTCGGCTTAGGGCCGAATAGGAAGGCGGGGGTTAGCCCTCGACGCGGACTGGAATCAACTAGGCTACACGAGTTGCGAGCCGGCCGTCGTCCATGTGCTCGCCGTAGTTTACATGGCTTGAACTGATCACTTCGTGAACAATTTTGCCGAGCTCGGCGGCCTCGTAAGGCTTTGCGATGACGCCCCGGAAACCGAAATCTTGATAGCGGCTCATAGTTGCATCGGTAGCATAACCACTGGAGACGATGGCATTCACCGTTGGATCGATTTCAATCAGCTTCTTCAGCGCCTCCTTGCCACCCATACCGCCGGGCAGGGTTAGATCAAGGATCACCGCCTCGAAACGCTCGCCGGCTTCGAATCGCTGGCGATAGATGTTTACTCCTTCCAAGGCGGTTGCGGCCTGGCTGACCTGATAGCCAAGTCGTGTGAGAGTAAATTCAACCAGGGCGCGAATTGCCTCTTCGTCATCGACTACCAGCACGCTACCGCTGCCGGTCATCGCCTGGGTGAAGACCGGGGCCTGTTCAACTGGCAATTCCTGATTCAGGGCAGCCGGCAGATAAACATTGAAAGTAGAGCCGACGTGAACCGTGGAATCGACGGTGATAAGGCCGTTATGACTTTTCACGATCGAGTAGCTGGTGGCAAGACCGAGACCATTGCCTTTCGGTTTTGTCGTAAAATAGGGATCGAAAATGCGCTTAACGTACGCCTCGGGGATTCCGACGCCTTCGTCACGAATACGGATTTGAATGTAATCGCCAGGCTGCAAGTCAGGGATGGTTGGGGCAGTGGTCGAGGTGTAACGCGTGTTTTCGCAGCTCACGTGTAACGTTCCGCCATTTGGCATGGCTTGGTCGGCGTTCACGACCAGGTTGGCAATAACCTGGCTGATTTGACCGGGATCGATTTCGGCTGGCCAGAGATCGGCGCCGAAGGAGAAATCGCTACGACTGTGACTGCCTCGGAGCGAGAAACTGACCGTGTCCTGGATGAGCTTGCCTATTGACGTTGTCTTTTTAATTGGCGCTCCGCCGCGAGCAAAAGTGAGGAGTTGCTGTGCAAGATCGCGCGCACGCATGGAAGCGTTCTTGGCATCGACCAGGCGCGTCGCCATTTCGTCACCCGGCGGCAGAAGAAGCGACGCGAGCGAAATATTACCGATGATAGCGGTCAGAAGATTGTTGAAGTCGTGAGCAATGCCGCCCGCGAGAAGTCCGAGTTGCTCGAGTGTTTCCGCTTTGCGCCGCTCGGCCTCGTTGCGCTGACGCTCCGTGATGTCGCGAAATACCAATACTACGCCCGCGACTTCATTTTTCGCGTCCCGAATTGGCGACGCGACCTGCTCAGTAGTGCACTCGGTGCCGTCGCGCGATACCAAGGTGGCATTTTCGGGAAGGCTGAGGAGGATCGATTGGGCTTCATTTCTGTAGCCGCTTTGTTGGGCACGCGCCTGAGCGGCCAGATCGACAACGATTTTGAAAACAGTTTTGAGCGGCTTTGCGATCGCTTCTTTTGAAGACCAGCCGGTCAAGCGCTCGGCCTCGTTATTCATCATGATGATCCGGCCCTGCACGTCGGTCGTAATAACGCCGTCTCCAATTGAGGCCAAAGTAACGGCAAGGCTTTCTTTTTCAGCGGCGATTTCTTTCTCGAACTGTTTCCCCTCAGTCACGTCGCGCACCATTGCGACGTAAAATTTCTGGCCATCCACCAGCATTTCACTCAATGAAATTTCCGCAGGAAAACTTACGAGTTTGCGCGTGCGTCCAAGGCCGAGGGTGGTCGAACCGGTGCGTTTGACCATTTCGCCCCAAGCAATCGCCATCGGCTTGGCGTCGGGTTCGTTCCCATACCATTTTGGAACCAGCTTCGTAAATTTGTAGCCAACCATTTCATTCTCGCGGTAGCCGAACATTTTTTCAGCAGCGGGATTCATCGAACAGATCACGCCGTTCTCGTCCACCGTGATCATGCCATCGAGAATGTTTTGGATGATGGAGCGGATTCGGGTCTCAACGGCTTCCAACTTCGACAACTGACGTCGAACGAGCGTGAAGCTGTAACTGTTCGATACCACCAGCAGCGCCACAGCGAGAAATGCCAGGCAACCGAGCACGCTTGTTTTGATGACGCGTTCGCGGCTCGCTGAAACCGTACGCGCTTCGTAGGTCGATAGTTCGCCTTTCTCTAGAGTAGCGATGATCTGACGGATGCCGGTTATCAGCGATTCGCCCTCATCGCTCACGGAGGTAAATGCTTTCCCGGCGCGCTTTGCCTCTATTTCAGGCGTCGCGATGCTACTAATCCATCGTTCAAGGTTCGACCGCGATTCGGCCAGAAGTTCGGCTTGCGCCGGCACACTGGCGACTAGGATCGAGAGATAGCCATTGTAGGTATAAAAGTCCATGAGCGCGCGCTTGTGCGACTCGAGATAGCTGGGTTCGCCCGTTAGGAGATAACCCCGCTTTTCTTTCTGCATTTCCAGGACCGAACGTTCTAACTTCGGCAGGAAATTCAGAATCTGCGCCGATTGAGCTGACCATTCCTGTTCGACCATTCGCTGGTTGAGGGCGATTTGTTCCTCGTCCTGGAGCGATTGCAGAACTTCGCGCGCCTGACCTAGCAACAAATTGCCCGGCGCTTCCGATCTGCCGTCGGTAGCGGTTTCCGCCGCCCCAGTTGTCTGAGCCGCTTCCATCTCTGGCAAGACCTTCGCGATCCATTTTTGCACAACATCCTGCACCTTCATCAGCCGCTTCCGTTGGGTGGGATTATCGCGGACCAAAGCGGTCAAGTCGTCCATCCGGATTCTGATTGATTCCCGGTTGTGGTTGAAAGAGGTCAGGTAATCAGCCTTCCTCATTAGCAGGAAACCGCGCTGGCTGGTCTCGAGAGCGGCAATGTCGTTTTCGAGCAAACTGCTCAAGCGCATCACTTCGATCGTGTGGGCGCGCATTACCTCTTGATAATGATTGCGGACAGTCACGTAGAGAAACATGCCGGCCAGGAGCACAATGACAGTGACACCGGCGGCGGTCCCGGAAAGCACCTTAAAATGGAAGTGGCGCTGGCTAAAAAGCCACGCGGCGCTCCTGCGAAGGAAGCCCTGTTTTTTACTGTTGCCGGGGATGGTCTGCTCGGATTGGCCCATTATAATTACTAGAAAGCAGGTCTTCTGCCAATCAAAACTGCCGCACCCATTCGGTGTCGGTCCTAGCCCTAAAGCAATCTCAGTACCGAACTCGAATCAGAAATAGTCCCTCGGCTGGAGCAGCCAAACGGGCGCGTGTCCGGTGATTCGAACCGAGCCGACCGGTGATCTCTTCGAGATCGAATTTACCCGTCGCACACTGCACCAAAGAGCCGACCATCAGTCGAACCATCCGGTAGAGAAACCCACTTCCGTCAACGTCAATCGTCAGGCAGGGACCGTGACGCCGCACTCGGGCAGAATAGATCGTGCGAAATGAGTCTTCCTCTGTTTTACCCCGATTTGCAGCGAATTGAGCGAAGTCATGAGTGCCGACGAACGGCTTTGCCGCTTGCTTCAACAATGCGAAATCGAGCGGTGTTGCGATATGCCAGGCACGCTTGTATTCCAACGGCGGCAGTACCAGGCCCGACCAGATTCTATAACGGTACACCTTTCCTTTCGCCGAAAAGCGCGCATGAAATTGATTCGACACGTACCGGGAGCGAATGACCCGTATGGCAGGCGGAAGTAATGCATTGAGCGCGCCGATCCAGCGCGCCGGCGATAAGCGCTCATCCATAAGGTCGACATGAGCACATTGGCCAAGGGCGTGGACCCCAGCATCAGTTCGCCCAGCACCATGAACAGGTGTTCGTTGGCCGGTGATACGCTGGAAGGCGCGTTCCAGATTGTCCTGAATAGTGTTTCGATGGGTCTGGCTTTGCCATCCGGCAAATGGAGCGCCATCGTAGGCAACAACCAATTTTAAGCGTCGCGCCATTAGGCTCAGCGGGAAGGTTCTTCGGCGCCGGCCGCATCTTGCCGCCGATCAAGATGTCCTTGGAGAATCATCTGGGCGGCTACCTGATCGACATAACTGCGAGTCTCTCGCGTCTTCTTTCCGGCTTCGCGCAACGCGCGATGTGCCGCTACGGTTGTTAGTCGCTCATCCCACGTAACAATCTCACACGGAAGAGACTGTCGAAGTTTCTCCGCAAACTCGAGTGCTTCCTTTGCGGCAATGCCAATCTCACCACTCATTTGCCGGGGGATTCCGACCACCACTTGGCTGCAACCTTTCTCTCGAACAATTTCGTTGATCCGCGCAACGGCCTCCTTGTTGGCTGGGATAGTTTCCAGCGGGTGTGCCAAAAACAGCAATTCGTCGGAAATCGCCACCCCAATGCGGACTTGGCCATAATCGATTCCAAGAATCGGGCTCGTTGCACGAGTTCCGCTCATTGAAGTTCGGCCGGTAGTTTGCCGATCAGGCTCTTGATCTTTTCTGCCTGGTGACGGTGGCAAACCAAAATCGCGTCCGCCGTTTTAACGACAATCAGGTTGTGCACGCCCAGCAACGCGATTGTTATCCCACTTTGATCGAAAACAATGTTGTTTGTGCTATCGACAGCCGTGACGGCGCAGTTGATTGCATTTCCCTGTTCGTCATTCTTGAAATACTTGGAGACGGCTCTCCAGCTGCCAATATCGTCCCAGTCGAAGGCGGCCTCCACCACGAGGACACGCTCCGCCTTTTCCATGATTGCATAGTCGAATGAGATTCTTGGCAGTTTGCTGAATCGTTCCTTCAAAACTTGTTCGAATTTTCCGGGAGCACGAAGTTGCGAAATAAAATCCGCGAGCTGCGGGGCGTGCCGGTTAAATTCGCTCAATATTGTGGGCACCGACCAGACAAACATGCCCGCGTTCCAGCGAAAATTTCCCTTTCGAAGAAATGACTCGGCCAGATCGACATTCGGTTTTTCCCGAAAGCGCATCACTCGATTGATGCCTTCCTTGGTCTGACGATTCTTCAACTGAACCGGTTCGCCCTGCTCGATATAGCCATAGCCGGGACACGCCCAGGTGGGTTTGATCCCGATCGTTACCAGCTCGCCCGTTTCCTCGGCTGCTTCCGCGGCTAGGGCCAGTGTTTCGCGAAACGCAGTTCCGTCCGAAATGAGATGGTCGGCCGGAAGCACAAGCATCGTCGCCGCATGGTCGTGCGCGGCCACCCAGCCGGTTCCGAGCGCGACCGCCGCCGCGGTGTCGCGTTTGTCCGGTTCGGCCACAATATTTTCCTTGGGAAAAGTGCTTAGAAGTTTTCGCACAGCTACCTCCTGTTCGATATTGGTCAGGATGAGGATGCGTTCGCGCGGGACCAATCCATCCAAGCGCGCCACAGTTTCTTCGAGCAGTGTTTTCTTCGAAACCAGACTCAAAAGTTGTTTCGGCTGCGATCGCCGGCTTACGGGCCAAAATCGCTCTCCGCTGCCGCCGGCGAGAATCAGCGCATAGATCGAGTGCGACATTGTGAATGCTAAATCGAGCGCTGATCGGAGTGGGTTGGCAGCATAGATTTTCCGATTTCTTTTTCCAAAACGCGAAGTATAGGGTAGGCGATGTCTCTCCCGTTATCCATTCCAAAAACCGCCGAGCAAGTTCCGCTCGACAGTTTGTTGACGCTCACGCGTACCGCGTTTGGTCTTGGTATAGGAATGCTTATGGCGGACAGAATCAAGCAGCCGGCCCGGCAGGCGGCGGGCATCGTGCTTGTTTCTATTGGTGCACTCGCAGCCGTGCCCTTTCTAGTGAGGGTCGCCTTGGAGCGAATTAATCGCCCCGAATCGGAACGGGGGAGCCGCGCTCGCCTGCGGTCGATTCGTGACGACGCCGGTTACGGATCGGAAACGGACATCTACTGACTCGGCTTTTCGTTCCAGCCCGATTTTGTTAGAAAAGAAGCGGCAATTCTTGCCACAACAGCTTGATTCAAACGGTTCGGCAGATTAACCGTCCTTTCCGCCATGCCTCGAACATCGACATCTTCCCCCGAAGTCTTCCGTGCCCACTGTGCGGCTATTTTAAGGGAGGAAGCGCTCTTGCGCGAAGGCGGTGGCAAGGCAGGCCACGAACGGCAGCGCAAGATGGACCGCTTGCCTGTTCGCGAGCGCATCCGTGGTTTACTCGACAAGGATTCGCCGTTTTTCGAGATCGGCCTTTGGGCGGCGTACAAAATGTACCAGGAGTGGGGGAACGTTCCCGCGGCGGGAACAATCGTCTGCATAGGCAACGTCGAGGGCGTTCCGTGTATGGTCATTGCCAACGATGCCACCGTGAAAGCCGGAGCATTCTTTCCGCAAACGGTTAAAAAATTAATCCGGGCCCAACGGATCGCGTTCGAGTGCGCCTTGCCTATCGTCTATCTGGTCGATTCCGCTGGCGTCTTTCTTCCTATGCAGGACGAAATCTTTCCAGACGAGGACGATTTTGGGCGCATCTTTCGCAACAACTCTGTCATTTCCGCGGCTGGCATTCCGCAATTTGCCGCGATCATGGGCAACTGCGTGGCTGGTGGGGCATATCTGCCGGTTCTCTGCGACAAAATTCTGATGACGAACGGCAGCGGCCTGTATCTGGCAGGTCCGTCGCTGGTAAAAGCGGCCATTGGCCAGATTGTCGAGGCGGAAGAACTCGGTGGGGCGCAGATGCACGCTGAGGTGAGCGGCACAGTGGATTTTTTCGAAAAGGACGACCCCGCATGTTTGAAGCGCCTGCGGTCGCTCATCGCGCTTTTGCCGGAAGCGCAGGCAGCGAGAACTGTGAAATCCGGGAAAGACACGTCTAGAACGGCAAAGAGTCCCGATGCTGTTTACGACTTGGTCAGCTTCGACGGCCAAAAAAATTACGACGCGCGAGATCTGCTGGCGTCGATTGTCGACGCGAATTCAGTCGACGAATACAAGGCCGATTATGGCAAGACAATCGTGACCGCATACGCGCGCATAGCTGGACGCCCGGTCGGAATCGTGGCGAATCAGCACCTGCAAGTGCGAACCAAGAAGGAAGGGATACAGATGGGCGGTGTCATTTATCCTGATAGCGCCGATAAAGCAGCGCGCTTCGTGATGGATTGCAATCAAACTGGCTTGCCGATAATCTTTTTTCAGGATGTGACGGGCTTCATGGTCGGACGGGACGCGGAGCAGAGCGGTATTATTCGCAGTGGAGCAAAGCTTGTTAATGCGGTCAGTAATTCGGTGGTGCCGAAGATTACCGTGGTTGTGGGCGGCTCGTTCGGGGCAGGGAATTATGCGATGTGCGGAAAAGCCTACGATCCGCGATTCATCGTGGCCTGGCCGAGCGCGCGGTACGCCGTGATGGGAGCGGCGCAAGCATCCGATACGGTGTTTTCAATTCTCGCGCGCTCGCGCGATCGCGGCGACAAGAAGGCATCGCAGGAAGAACTCGAGGAGCTTCGCGCCAAGGTGAAACAGAATTACGAAGAGCAAACGGATATCCGCTACGGTGCCGCCCGCGGATGGGTGGACGCCGTCATCCAGCCACACGAGACCCGGGGCACTCTGATTCGTTTGCTGCAATGCGTTTCGCGTCCCACGCCGAAAGCGCGGTTCCACACCGGCGTCATTCAGGTGTAGTCGATTAACCAATCCAATGCCTGTTGTCCTCGTCGAAAAACAGTCTCCCCAAATTACGGTTGTGACGCTAAATCGTCCAGAGCGCCGCAATGCGTTGACCCTTGAGTTGCTGAGTGAATTAATCGCCGCGATCACGGTCGCATCCGACCAATCGCAGCAGCGGGTGATGATTCTGCGTGGCGCGGGCGCTGCATTTTGCACAGGTCTCGATTTGAAAGAAGCGGCCGATCCCAAAAAGGCGCATGCAACTGCAGAAATGGTGGCGAAGACGCTGATAACGATTAGCCAAACCCACCTCATTACGGTTGCCGCCGTTCACGGAGCGGCGGTCGCCGGTGGCGCCGGCATTATGTCGGCGTGCGATTACGTTGTTGCGGCCGAACGGACGAAGATCGGTTACCCGGAAGTGCGCCGTGGTTTAGTTGCGGGACTGGTGCTGACTTTTCTTCGACGTCAGGTACGTGAGCGTGATATTCGCGAACTGCTGTTTGGCTCCGAGTTGATCGATGCCAAGCGGGCCCGAGAGATTGGTTTAGTGAATCGCGTCGTTGCGCCGAAAGAACTGATGAATGAAGCCCAAAAGTTCGCCGGCTCAGTTCTGGAAGGCGCGCCGGGGGCGCTCGGACAGACGAAAAAATTGATCGAAGAACTCTGGTCCAGCTCCGTGAAAGAAGATGTCGATCTTGCGCTCAAGTATCACATGCAAGCACGTGAATCGGACGAAGCGACCGAAGGCATCGCGGCGTTCAATGAAAAGCGTAAACCGAATTGGACCGGTGGAGACGCTACCGCGTAGCGGCGGGCTGGCTAAACGAGAACTGCGAGGCGAAGTCGACGCCTGTTCCGGCGCTGTCGTGAATCACCCGCCCTCGTGGCCGCGCTGGATGGGCAAGCGACAAGCAGAGCAGACGAAGAAGGAATGAATCATGAAGTCAATGTGTTAGTCACAAAGGAACTTCCTCCACGACGGTGCTGTCGAACGCGGGATGGCCATTATGGCCGGATTGCAAGGGACTCCGCCTTTACGAACCGCAGCGGAGAAGCGATGGTCGCGCGTCCATGAAGATAATGAATTGGCGGCCCCAAATTGGATGGCGAATTCCGGCGGCATGGTTGACCCTCTGCATCGTTTGGAGTTCGACCTGGCTTGCCATCAAGGTGGGGTTGCGCGACTTGCCGCCGATTTCCTATGCAGGCATTCGCTTCTCTATCGCGATCGTCGTTCTCTTCGCGGTTTCAATTGGGCGTGTTCAGTTAATGCCTCGTAGCCGGGCGGATTACGCGCTCCTGGGTGTCACTGGCGTGCTGATGTTTGGTTTGAACTACGGATTGCTCTTTTGGGGCGAGTTGTACGTCTCGTCCGGTCTGGCGGCCGTCTTGCAAGCGACAATTCCGATGTTCGGAATGGTCTTTGCGCATCTCATGCTTCCGGCAGAACCGATGCGGCTCCAAAAATTCGCCGGTTCCTTGCTGGCGCTCGCTGGAGTGGGGCTGATTTGCGCCCGGTTGCTTAGTTTCAGCGGCGTAATGGCGTTCTGGGGCGGTCTCGGCATTGCCCTGGGAGCCGCAGGTGCGGCGTTCTCGAATGTTGTCCTCAAACGCCGCGCGATTCAGCTAGCGCCGAGCATGCTCGCCGCCTGGCAGATGATTTTTGGAACAATCCCTTTGCTCCTGTTCGGATTTGCTGCTGAAGGAAATCCACTCCGCTTTCATTGGACCGCGATGTCGATCTTCTGCCTGCTTTACCTCGCCGTGATCGGTTCAGCCTTCACTTTCCTGCTTCTTTACTGGCTCTTGCCACGAATGACGGTAACAAATTTGCAAACCATTTCGTTGATCACGCCTCCCGGTGCGGTGATGCTTGGCTGGCTGATTGGCGGCGAAAATTTTCCAGCCTGGTCGCTTGTAGGAGCCTGTTTTGTTCTGGCTGGTGTCTGGATGATCTTTCGAAGAATCGGACCGCCGAAAACTGCAAAGGCGCGGTCCGAAGAGAGTGTCGCTGTTCCGCGACCCTAGTTTAATGGTTTTCGAATCTACGACTTCACCGCCGCGGCGGCAGGTGTTTCGCCGGTTGGAATCTTGAACTTTTCGATTTGCGTCTTGATTTCGTTTGCGAAACCGGCCGCGCCGGCGCCGTTCACCACTCGGTGGTCGAACGTCAGCGAAAGGGTGACGACCTCGGCCGTTTCATCCTTCTTTCCATTTGAAACCATCTCGCGATGCGCGCTGCCGACAAAGAGTGTTGCGACCGATGGCGGAACCACAATTGGCGCTCCCACCTTCACGCCGAATGCTCCGAGGCTCGTGATTACGACGGGCGCGTTCATTGCGTCGACACGGCCGTCGCGCGTGGCGCGAACAGTTTCGTTGTAAATTTTCACGAACTCCCGCCAACTCTGTTTATTGGCATCGACAATCAACGCGGTGGCAAGTCGATCGTTTTCCAGTGCGACGGCTATTCCAAGATCGAAATTGTCCTTCTCGACGATGCGGTCGTCTTCAAGAATCAATCGACGGAACGGCGCGTGCTTTTCCATCGCGCGGACCACCGCCCAGGCGAGCATAACACTAGGAGATGGAGCGTTCTTTCCGTGTTTCTTTTTGGCCGCCTCGCGTGCCTTGCGAATCGTATTCCAGCGCGCGTCGATTTGGAGATTGGCGGAAATCACGCGACTCAATTTGCGCGTGATGGTGGCGGAAAGAGCGGGCTCAATAACTGCATCCGGCGGCGTTGACCCCGGTCGGATTCGCTCGGGTGGCGCTATCGAACGGCCGCGGTCAGCGCCCGCGGCTACCGTGTTGTGATCAGACGATTCTTTGCCCGTCTGAATCGTGCCCAGATCCTGACCGATCTCGACCGTTTCGCCAACTTTCGTCGTCCATTCGCCCATTGTGCCGACGAACGAAGACTGAATTGGATACACCGCTTTGTCCGTTTCCACTTCGCACAAGTCGTCATCAAGCGCGATCGGGTCGCCCGGTTTCTTCAGCAACGAAACGATTTTGGCACTGCGGATGCCTTCTCCCATGATTGGTACAGTAATGCTTTGCCTTTGTGCCTTTGAGGTTGTCTCCGGAGGCGTCGTCCGCGGTTGAATCGGCGCTGGTTCCGCGGTCGAAACGGTCGCCTCTACATTGCGGTCAACGTCCGCGGATACGATTTTGTGCTCGCCTCTTGTGGTCATGGATCGCCTTATCGCGGCGACAATGCGTTCCACATCTGGCAATGCCGCATATTCATAGATTGGATTGTATCCGATCATGACGTTGCCCTTACTCAAAAGTATCGGCGGACTGATCATGGCGCTCCAGAGTTCCGGGTTACCGGTGATATGTGAAATGATCATCTGGCCGACGCTGCAATTCTCTGTGTCTTCTTGCACAACGACGAGCCGGCCAGTCTTGCGCACGGACTCCTCGATGGTCGCTTTGTCCCATGGCACGATCGAACGCAGGTCGATCAGCTCCACATTTATTTCGTTGTCGATCTTCGCCAAAGCTTCGAGCGATTTTTCGACGGTGTTTCCCCAGGCGACCAGTGTCACGTCCGCTCCTTCGCGAAATTTACGGGCCTGACCGAATGGCACAGCGCGGATCGGTTCGGCGGATTCGCGTTCCGCCCAAAGCATATGTTTTGGAATCAGGAAGATGACAGGATCTTCACTGTGCATTGCTGTCCAAAGTAAACCGGCGGCGTCTTCCGGGGTGCTTGGAATCACTATGAAAAGCCCGGGATAGTGCGCGAGTGCTGACTCATTGGTCTGGCTGTGCCACAAACTTCCGCCGGGAAGATATCCGCCATAAGGCGCATAGAATACGGCCGGGCACTTCCAATTGCCGAACGTTCGCCAGCGCAGGATCGAGATGTTGGTAACGAGTTGGTTAAAGCCCGGGTAAATGAAATCGATGAACTGGATCTCGAACACCGGACGCTTCCCGTACGATGCCAGACCACAGGCCACGCCTAGAATGGTCGATTCGGCCAGAGGCGAATTAAAAACCTGTTTCGGAAATTCCGTCGAAAGTTTTTGGGTGAGACGAAACACACCGCCTTTTGGATCTTCGACGTCCTCGCCAAAGATGATCCGTCGCGGATCTTCTTCCAGTCCCGCCCGCAACGTTTTGTTCACCGTGTCGCCAATCCGGTATTTCCCGGCCGGGAAAATCTCCTTGTCAATCGCTGGCAGTGGCGCCGTGACATTGCTGAAGAGCTCCTTGGCTAAAGGATCGTCGGCTTTCTCAGCTTCGCTGTAGTCCTGGCGGACTCGCTCTTTGATTTCGCTATCGATCGTTGCGAATTCCTCCGTGGTAAGCGCTCCTTCGTCGATCAGCTGATCTCTCCAACATGCCAGCGGATCACAATTTTCAAGCGCTTCGATCTCCTCGGCGCTGCGATAGAGTTTGTGGTCGTCGGAACTCGTGTGACTGGAAAGCCGCTCCATCTTGATCCAAAAAAAGAAAGGCCCGTTACCGGCACGAATGTTTTCGAAAGCTTCTCCGGTCGCCTCGTAAACCTGCTGCACATCATGACCGTTAACGCGTCGCCAATTGTCCGGTTCCAGAATGTTCAGGGCCAGTGGATTATTTTTCCGCGTCGGCATGCTGATGCCATAGGCGTTGTCTTCCACCAGAAACAGCATCGGAAGTTTCTTCTCCTTCGCGAAGCAGATTGCCTCGAAGAAATCTCCCTGGCGCGTCGCCGCGTCCCCGATTGTCGTGACTACGAGATTCGCCTTACCGTCGAGTTGGATGCCCCAGGCAGTGCCGCAAGCGGGAAGAAGTTGCGACCCGGTTGGCGTCGGCACGCTCCAAATATTAAGTTTCCGGTGACTATAATGAGATGGCATCTGGCGGCCGCCGCTGCCGGTGTTGCGCTTGGCGAAATATTCGAGACCGAGTTCACGAGTGGTCATGCCTCGGCCCAGGACCAGGCCGCGATCCCGATAATACGAGACGATATAATCATCCGGTTCCATCTGCATCGACACGGCAGCCAGCCCTTCATGCCCCATCCCGGATACATGAAAATGTCCTTTTCCCTGACGATTCAGATTTTGCTCGCGCAAGTCCGCGTGGCGACTCTCCAGAATCGTCCTGAGAAGACGTAGCTTTGTTTCTTTGGTCAGCGAGGGCATAGGATGTCGATCTTCTATGAATAGACGCGACTGCGCGTTGCTAAAGGAAAAAGATTCGGGCACGCTTTGCAAGCATGTCTCGAGGCTTCTTTAAAACAGAGGGAGACAGGGCTCGCGGCACACCTGCCCTGCCGGCGGCTGACAATGTTCTGCGAGTTGCCCGATTTTAGTTTAGAATTGCCCCAATTTCATGCGCTTGGTTGTCCAGAAATATGGCGGAACCTCGGTCGGCTCGGCCGAGCGGATCCGAAATGTCGCGTGCCGGTTGATCGCAACCCAGAGGGAAGGTTGCCGTGTGGTTGCTGTTATTTCAGCCATGAGAGGTGTGACGGATGGACTCGTTAAACTGGCGCAAGAGATGTCGCCTGAGCCAACCAAACGCGAACTGGACATTCTCCTGGCAACAGGGGAGCGCGCATCAAGTGCTTTGACCGCAATGGCTGTAAACGCTCTCGGCGGCCGTGCGGTCTCTCTCAGCGGTGCGGACGCAGGGATTCTGACTGATGGCATGCATACCAAGGCAAGAATCGCGAATATCAGTCCGAAGCAAATTCTTCAGCTGCTTGAAGACGATTACATCGTCCTGGTAGCCGGTTTCCAGGGGCAGACCGTTGAGGGCGAAATGACAACGCTTGGGCGAGGCGGTTCCGATTTGACGGCAATCGCTCTAGCGGGTGCGTTGAATGCTGATGCCTGCCAGATTTTCACCGATGTCGATGGTGTTTTTACGTGCGATCCACGCGTCGTGCAGGATGCTCAAAAACTCGACGAGATTTCTTACGACGAGTTGCTCGAAATGGCCGGTAGCGGCGCGAAAGTAATGCAATCTCGGGCCGTGGAGTTTGCCAAGAAATTCGGTGTCGAATTCGAAGTGCGTTCGAGCTTTAAGCCCGATGGAGGAACCATCGCGAAAGAAGAGACCCCCAGCATGGAGGACGTGGTGATTCGCGGGATCAGTCTCGACCGCCATCAGGCGAAACTCACGATTGCAGAGGTGCCTGACAAGCCGGGCATCGCGGGCCGGGTTTTTTCCGACATCGCGGCGGCGCACATCGTCGTGGACATGATAGTCCAAAATGCCTCGGTGAGCGGAACGACCGACATTTCGTTCACTATTCACCAGGACGACCTGGAGGACGCGCGCAAGATCCTGATGCCAGTGGTAGGGGACACTGGCGGGAAACGGTTAAATACCGCCAGCAGTGTGGCCAAGCTGAGCGTAGTTGGAATCGGGATGCGGTCGCATTCAGGTGTCGCGGCGAGAATGTTTGAGTGTCTGGGCAAAGGCGGAATCAACATTCAATTGGTCTCCACCTCGGAAATCAAGATCGCGGTGATTATCGACGAGCAAGACGCGGAGCGCGCCGCTCA
>JBDTZF010000041.1:0-20418 GCA_040005265.1 Verrucomicrobiota bacterium | reverse complement strand
TCGGAGAAATTTGATGTGCACACACCCGGTGCGCCGCTCGTTGTCGAACAAATCATTCGGCCTACCGGACTTCTCGATCCAAGAATTACGATTAAGCCTCTCCAGCATCAGATCGACGACACGATCGAGCTTTGCCGGCAACGCGTCGAAAAAAGCGAGCGTGTCCTCATCACAACGTTGACGAAACGGACGGCGGAAGATCTGGCCGACTACTTGCGCGATGTCGGCCTGAAAGTGCGTTATCTGCACAGCGACATCGACACCATCGAACGCGTGGAGATTCTGCGCGGCTTACGAGCCGCCGAGTTCGATATTCTCGTTGGAATTAATCTTCTCCGTGAAGGTCTCGATCTTCCCGAGGTTTCGCTGGTCTGCATTCTCGACGCCGACAAAGAAGGTTTTTTGCGCAGTCAGACTTCATTGATTCAGACCGCCGGCCGCGCCGCGCGTCACGTGAATGGCGAGGTTGTCCTCTTCGCCGACCAAGTTACGCAGAGCATGCAGGCGTTGATATCCATCTCCGACTACCGGCGCACAAAGCAAATGGAGTACAACGAGAAGCATGGAATCACTCCACAGACAGTTCGCCGCGCAGTGCAGGAAAGTTTGCACACTTTGCTGAAGGGTCGTGAGATTGCCGCCTCGGTAATTCACGAAGCGGGCGGCGATTTCAATATCACAGAGCTACTGCGCGAACTGGAAGACGAAATGCAGACCGCATCGGCGAATCTCGAGTTCGAACGCGCCGCACTTCTGCGCGATCAGATCATGGAGGTCAAGAGGGGCGCCGGTATCGACAAGATCGAACCGAAACGTCGTCCGGTGAAGTACACGAAAAATTCCGGGCGTCGCGGATCCCGCGTTTAGGCGAGCACTCAGAGCGCCATTGCCAAACGGACCAGGAAATAGCCGAGTAATCCCGTGGCGGGCAGAGTGAAAATCCATGCCCATATGATGCGCTCGACCACCATCCATTTGACGCCGGTGAATCGTTTCACCGCACCAACGCCCATGATCGACGTGGAAATTACGTGGGTGGTGGAAAGCGGAATGCCGTAAAGACTGGCACCTTGAATGATGAGTGCAGCCGTTGTTTCGGCGGCAAATCCATGTACCGGCTGCAATTTCACCATGCGATGACCTAAAGTACGAATGATTCGCCAGCCGCCGCCAGCCGTCCCGGCAGCCATCGTCAATGCGCAAAGAATTTTGACCCAAAGAGGCATCAAAAAAACCGGCGTCTTGAGAAAATCAAGCCAGGCCGGGAGATCATCAAAGTGACCGGTGCGGGTGCCCGTAAAAAGCGCAAGGGTGATAATGCCCATCGTTTTTTGGGCGTCGTTCGTTCCATGGCTGTGCGCCATCCAGGCCGCGCTGAATATTTGGAGTTTGCCGAAAGTAGTCTGGACAAAATGCGGCGTGAAACGATGCAGGGTAACGAAAAGGAGGAACATCATCAGGGCGCCGAGCAGAAAGCCGGCAACCGGCGAGCTAAACATTGGCAGGATGACCTTCGGCCAGAGCCCGGCATTCCATTTTAGGACGGACCAATCGCCCTGTGCGGTGGCTACCGTTGCGCCGCAAAGGCCACCGATGAGCGCATGGCTCGAACTGGACGGAAGTCCGACCCACCAGGTCGTGATATTCCAAACAAAGGCAGCGACCAATGCGCACAAAACCGTTTGCATCGTGACGGCGTTCGTATCCACCAATCCCTTGCCGATTGTCGCAGCCACGGCGCCGCCCATCAGTGCGCCGGTCAGGTTGAAGAACGCAGCCATGGCGATGGCCTGCCTCGGGGTGAGAACTTTCGTCGAGACTACCGTGGCGATTGCGTTTGCCGCATCGTGAAACCCGTTGGTGTACTCAAAAGCGATCGCGGCAAGAACAACGGTAACGAAGATGAACATGGCCGGAAAAATGCCGACTATGCGTATTTTAGCGCCACTTGCAGAATGATATTCCCCGCATCGCGGCATCGATCGATGACTTTTTCCAGCAAGTCGTAAAGATCGCGGAACAGAATCATATGCTTCGCATCGTAATCGCCGTGGAAAAGATCTCGCAACCGGTCCAGCTCGAGTTGGTCCGCCTCGCCTTCGATGGCCTGAAGCTTCGTGTTCATTTCCCGGGCTGTCCGCAGGTCCATGCCTTTGCGCAACTGCTTGACCATTGCCAGCACCGTTTCGGCGGCCTGGTCGAGTAACTCGACCTGCTTTTTAAAACTGTGTCCGTGAAATTCCTCGGGACAGATCAAAATACGCTCCCCTATTTTCTCGACCGTCTTGGGAATTTTATAAAGAGCCGCGGCGAGCTCCTGAATGTCCTCCCGTTCCAATGGAGTGATAAATGTTTTGGAAAGTTGCTCTGACAATTCCTGGGTGATTCGCTTGTCTTCACGCCTGCTGGACGCGAAGTGCTCCAGATTTTCCGGAGTCTCATCCTGTTGGAGTTTCTCCAGGAGTGCCACCAGTTGGTGAACACTGCTATCGGCCTGCTGCGCGCTTGCCTCCAGCAGGTCGAAGAATTTCTCGTCGTGGCCAAGGAATCTGCCGATCGAAAACATGGCGCCTTTATAGCATTGACCCGCGCATGATCAGCAACGCAATACTGAAATAAATTATCAAACCCGTAACATCGACAAGTGTTGCCACGAATGGCGCGGAAGAAGTAGCCGGATCGGCGCCAATGCGTCGCAGGAGAAACGGCAACATGGATCCGGAGAGCGTTCCCCATAGGACAACGCCAACCAGCGCGATTCCCACCGTCAACGCAACCAGAGGCCAGTGCGGTCCATAAGGTTGATGATGAAAATAATTTTCACCGATCATTGCCCAGGCACCCACCCGAATCACACCGATGACTCCGAGAAGTCCTCCCAAGGCGAGGCCGGCCTGAATTTCGCGGCCCATCACTTTCCACCAATCACTGAGGTGAACCTCGCCGAGCGCCATGGCGCGGATCATTAGCGTGGATGCTTGCGAGCCGGAGTTGCCGCCGCTCGAGATGATCAGCGGCAGGAACAAAGCCAGCACTAATGCCTTGGCCAACTCATCCTGGTAGCTCGCCATCGCCGTCGCGGTCAACATTTCTCCAAGGAACAGAACCACCAGCCACACCGCGCGTTTTCGTACCATTTGTAAGAAGCCCAACCGCATGTACGGCTCGTCAAGGGCCTCCACGCCGCCGAATTTCTGGATATCTTCGGTCGCTTCTTCTTCCGCGACGTCGAGCATATCGTCACTCGTAACGATTCCGACGAGCACGCCGTTGGAGTCAACGACCGGTAGCGCAACGCGATCGTATTTGCGAAAAACGTTGAGCGCTGCTTCCTGGGTATCGTTCACCTTTAGCGCGACGAACGTTTCGTTTCGGATTTCGCTGACCTTGGCCGTCAGCGGCCGCAGTAGAATTTCACGGATGCGCAGATCATCGATTAATTTTCCGTGCGCATCCACGACGTAGATGATGTTCAAAGTTTCACTGTCCTGCCCGTAGGCGCGGACGTAATCGAGCACCTGTTGCACGGTCCAGTCGTCCTTCACCGCGATGAAGTCCGGCGTCATTAACCGGCCGACGCTATCCTCGGGATAACCGAGCAGCGCTGTCGCGACGCGGCGTTCTTCGGGAGTGAGTACTTGAATTAACTTCCGCGCCGCGGCGCTCGGCAATTCCTCCAAGAGCGCGGTGCGGTCGTCCGGCGACATCTCATTCAGAATGGCGACCACTTGCTCGTGGGCCATCGCCCGCAACAGCGTCTGTTGCGCGTCGATATCGAGATATTCAAAAACGTCGGCCGCCAGCGCCGAAGGCAGCACGCGGAAGATGATCACCTGGTCGTCTTCCTCCATATCGAGGATTACCTCGGCGACATCAGCCGGAGCCCATTCTCGAAACAGCTCCCGGAGCGCGCCAAAGTCGCGCGCTTCGATCATGCTCTTGATCTCGGGTAATAAAAGTTTACCGACCATATTTGGCGCGCTGAAGCGACGCCGATTTTTAACACCGCGCACGAATAAGCGCAATCGCCCTAATCTCGTTCTTGTCATTCCGAGCGAAGTCGAGGAATCTCTTACTGCTATTCTGCCAACTCCGAATGCCTGAAACGCTCACCAGTTCAATGATCCAGCGCGAGACCGGCGACGATCACATTTGCGTGCTTACGTTCGATCGTCCCGAGTCCGGCGCGAACATTTTTGACGTCGCCACGATGGGCGAGCTCAAGGAACATGTCGATGCTATCGAGCAGGATAAATCTTTGCGCGGACTGATCATCACGTCGGCCAAGAAATCGATTTTCATCGCCGGCGCCGATTTGCAGACACTCCTTCGCCAGGCCCAAAGCGGCGACTTGCGCGCGTTCATCGCCGAGGGGCAAAAGGTCTTTAATCGAATTGCTGCGCTAAAAATTCCAACGGTAGCTGCAATTCACGGAGCGTGCGCCGGCGGCGGTTATGAAGCCGCTTTGTCTTGTGATTATCGCGTTGCATCCGATGAATCGGCCACGCGGATCGGTCTGCCGGAAACAACACTCGGTCTTGTCCCCGCCTGGGGTGGTTGCACACGTCTGCCGCCACTGATTGGGCTTCAGGCAGCCAGCGAAGTGATTCTCAAAGGCAAACTGCATTCCGCGCGTGAGGCGCTGAAGATCGGTTTGGTCGATGAAATCGCATCGCGCGATCAACTTGTCGATCTTGCGCGAAGGAAATTAGGCGAGGGTAAACGCAACCAGCCAAAAATGGAGGGGCGAGCTCCCGCGAGCCCGGCGTCGCAGGAGCTCCGCCCTCCAAATGGAAACGGCAACGCTGCCCCCCGGCGGGCCCTTGAGATCGTGAATGCGGCTCTCTCGCTTTCACCGGAGGAATCACTCCAGCGCGAGCTCGATGCCATTGTCGATCTTGGGAAAACCGAAGCGACCCAGAATCTGATTCGCAATTTCTTCCTGGCTGAGAAATACAAGAAGGGCACATCAAAGGTGCCCGCCGAAAAAATCGCGCACGCGGTCGTCGTCGGTGCCGGCGTGATGGGTTCCGGCATTGCTCACTGGCTCAGTTCCCGCGGCGTGACTGTGATTCTGCGGGACGTGTCCCGCGACTTTGTCGATCGCGGCCTGGCCAATATCGAAAAAACTTACGCCGACGCCGTGAAACGCGGTTTGATGAGCGAAGAAAAAGCAAAGGAAGGTCGTGCTCGCATCATCTGCTCAACCGCTCATATTGCATTACGCGATGTGGAGATCGTGATCGAGGCCGCTTCGGAAAAAATCGAGATCAAAAAGGAAATCTTCCGCGAGCTTTCCACCGAAGCTCCGAAAGCGACCTTGGCCACGAATACTTCGGCGCTTTCCATCAGCGAACTGGCTGCCTGCACCGACGTGCCCGAGCGCGTCATCGGCCTCCACTTTTTCAATCCAGTGAGTCGGATGAAATTGATCGAGGTTGTCGTTGGGAAGAAAACTTCGGATGAAACACGCGACCGCGCGCTCGCCTTTGCCCGGCAGATTGGAAAACTGCCGGTCGTTGTCAATGACAGCCCCGGATTTTTGGTCAACCGCGTGCTGTTCCCGTATTTGCTCGATGCCGCCGAGCTTTTCCAAAATGGAGTCAGCGCGGATAAGATCGACAATGCGCTTCTGGAATGGGGCATGCCGATGGGACCGCTTCGATTAATCGATGAGATCGGCGTCGATATCACGGTCGATATTGCCGACACATTGGCCAAGGCTTATGGCCGCCGGGACGAAAGCCCGAAGATTCTGCGCGAAATGCAATCGGCCAAAATGCTCGGACGCAAAACTGGCAGCGGTTTTTACAAATACGAAGGCAAACAGCAGACGCCGAATGAAGCGGTCGAGAAATGGCGCACGCCTTCTGCTCGTCTTCCTGAGCAAAGCGAAGGACCTCACACGCAACCCCAATCGGACGTTCGCGGGGTCCCTCGCGCCGATCGGGATGACAGCACAAATGATTTAACGAACCGGCTCGTCTTCCTGATGGTGAACGAATCCGCGCGTTGTCTCGAAGAAAAGGTGGTTGCCTCGCCTGAGGACGCCGATTACGGGATGATCCTGGGAACAGGCTTCGCGCCGTTCCGCGGCGGACCCTTGCGCTTTGCCGATTATTTTGGTTTGAAGAAAATTGTCGACGAAATGGAGAAACTCGCGCAAAAGGACGAGAAATTTGCGTCGTGTGAGCTGCTGAGGAAGCACGCGAAAGATGGAACGAAGTTTTATGCAACATGATGGAGGGGCGAGATCTGCGAGCCCGAGCACGTCGGCGTCGCAGAGCTCCGCCCTCCAGAATTCCTTTTTAAAATGAAATCACCGCTCGAAGCTCCCGAAAAACAGATCGCTGCAGAAGCCAGCGCGAAGCCGGAGAAACCGGCGGTGTCCCTCATCGACACATCGAAAATGTCGAAAGGCCAGCGCGATGCACTCGAACTGGCCGAAGCATCACGGGATCCGCTCGACGATCGCGGCAGCTTCGCCAGCAATCTTTTCATCGGTCGCTTCGATTTCTCCCGTATTCATCCCTACCCTCAGCAGAGCGCCGATGATGTCGCTGCTGGCGCGGAATTTCTGGCCAGTCTGAAGAAATATCTGCGTGAGAACGTCGATGCCGATGAGATCGATCGCACCGGCGAAATTCCGCAAAAGAACATCGACGAGCTTTTCGCGATGGGCGCGTTCGGTGTGAAAATCCCGAAGCAGTACGGCGGACTCGGTTTATCGCAGGTGAATTATGGGCGCGCGGCAATGCTGCTCGGCAGCTGGGATGCGAATCTTACCGCGCTGGTCTCGGCACACCAATCGATCGGCGTTCCCCAACCGCTACTGCTCTTCGGCACGGAGGAACAGAAGAACAAATATCTGCCGCGGGTCGCGCGCAAAGAAATCTCCGCCTTCGCGCTGACGGAGTGGAACGCCGGATCGGATCCGGCGAACATGAGTCTTCGCGCCGAGCCCACCGAAGACGGCTCCGCCTTCATCATGAATGGCGAAAAACTTTGGTGCACGAACCTGATCAAGGCCGGCGTGCTCGTGGTCATGGCCCGGACACCGCCCAAAATTGTTAACGGCCGGGAGCGCAAACAGATCACCGCGTTCATTGTCGATGTTGATTCGCCCGGGCTGGAGATCACGTATCGCTGCCACTTCATGGGATTGCGCGCGCTCTACAACGGGATTGTAAAATTCACCAACGTCCGTGTGCCCCGAGAGAATCTGATCGCAAAGGAAGGCCAGGGATTGAAAGTCGCGCTCACGACGTTGAACACCGGCCGACTGACCATTCCTGCGGCATGCGTCGGTTTATCGAAACGATTGCTCGATATCTGCCGGAAATGGGCAGGCGAACGGGTTCAATGGGGCGCGCCGATTGGCCAGCACGCGGCCATTGCCGGAAAAATCGCCGAGATGGCGGGGAACGTTTTCGCCATGGAGGCAATCACATTTCTGACCTCCGCGATGGTTGATAGCAAAGCAGGCGATCTGCGCATCGAGACTGCGATGTGCAAAATGTGGGCAACCGAAACGACCTGGAAAATTGCCGATGACGCAATGCAGGTGCGCGGCGGGCGCGGGTATGAAACCGCCGAATCGCTCGCCGGACGCGGCGAAGAGCCGATCGCTGTCGAACGTTTCCTGCGCGATTGTCGCATTAATCTCATCTTCGAAGGTTCCAGCGAAATCATGCGACTCTTCATCGCCCGTGAAGCGCTCGATCCGCATCTCAAGGTCGGCGCCGGAATCTTCAACACGCAATTGCCGCTTTCGGAGCGTGTGAAGGCGTTTTTCACTTCCGGAAAATTTTATGCGAGCTGGTATCCGCGCCAATGGATGCCGGGTAATCCTGGTAAGATCGACAACTTGCACTCCGATCTGCAAGCGCACGTCAAATACGGCGCGCGGGCAAGCAAGCGGCTCGCCCGCGGATTATTTCACGCCATGGCCCGATTTGGCCCTAAGCTCGATCGAGAGCAATTGCTCCTCTCCAGATTTGTCGGCATCGCCACCGAACTTTTCGCGATGAGCGCCACCTGCTCCTTCGCCCAATCGAAGATCGATAATGGCGAACCGGCCGATGAAATTCTTTCGGTCGCAAACTATTTCTGCCGCTCTGCCCGAATGCGAATCGATCAGCACTTTTCCGGCGTGAGCACTAATGCCGACAGGCGCGGATATCAGCTTGTCCAGGATTTGCTTGCCGGTAAGAACGCGAGTCTTCGCGACGGCATCGTGTAGCACAGGCATCTTGTCCGCCATCGGACGGACTCGCTGCGGCGAGCCTTGTGGGGCCGGCGAGCGTCTCGCCTGCCGATTTGGATTCTAAGAAACCAGGCAGGATGCCCGGTGTACCCACGGGCAAGATGCCTGTGCTACGATTGACCTTCCCCCCGCCTCAGACTACCATCCTTCCATGAGTATGCCGCCCGTGCTCACGGAGTCGGCTTCACCTCGAAGCCGCCCCACAAAGAGCGATAACGAAAATCGGATTGCCGCGTCGACCGTTCTGAAAACGATCGAAGAGCACGTCCTGCTCGATGGTTTCAAGATCGTTATCGATCTCGAGAAAAGCCGCGGCTCATATATATATAATGCAGCCAGCGATTCGCGGCTGATCGATCTCTACGGATTCTTCGGGTCCCTGCCGGTGGGTTACAATCATCCGCATTTCGACCAGGAGAATGTAAAGCGCGATTTGTTGCGTGCGGCACGGATCAAGATCGCTAACTCGGATGTTTACTCCGAAGGTTACGCGCGCTTTATCGAAACATTTGCGCGCGTCGCCGGTTTCCCGCCACTCGAGCGTTATCTCTTTATAGAAGGTGGCGCCCTTGCGATTGAAAATACGCTCAAAGCGGCAATGGATTGGAAAGTGCGCCGGAACATGGCTGCAGGCCACGGCGAACGTGGCACTCAGGTATTGCATTTCCGTCATGCCTTTCACGGACGCACGGGTTACACCATGAGCCTCACGAATACCGATCCGCGCAAAACGGATTTGTTCGCGAAATTCGATTGGCCGCGCGTTTCCTCCCCGCACCTCGATTTTTCATTGCCCGAATCCGAGCGCGAAGCTGACGTAATCGAGCGCGAAAAGAAGTCGGAGCAGGAGATCAGGGCATTCATCGACCAGCGCAAGATCGACATCTGCGCCATCATCATCGAGCCGATCCAGGGCGAGGGCGGCGACAATCATTTCCGAGGTGAATGGTTGAAGAAGCTGCGCGCAATTTGTGACGAGAACGAGATGCTTCTCATTTTCGATGAGGTGCAAACCGGCTTGGGAACGACCGGCCGCACCTGGTGTTGCCAGCATTTCGGCGTCGTCCCCGATCTAATGGCGTTCGGAAAGAAAGCGCAGACTTGCGGAGTGATGGCCGGTCCGCGCCTCGATGAAGTGAAAGACAACGCGTTTCGTTTGCCGAGCCGGCTGAATTCGACCTGGGGCGGCAATTTTACCGACATGGTGCGCTCTACGCATTTCATGCACATCATCGAGAGTGAGAACCTGGTCGAGAACGCGCGCCTGATGGGCGACGGCATTCTGAAATCGTTGCGCGCGATCGCGGCCGAATTTCCGATCATGACGGCCGTCCGAGGTCGCGGCCTGTTTATCGCTTTCGATTTGCTTGATCCGAAAATGCGCGATGAATTCTGGAGAGGTTTATTCGATGGCGGCGTTCTCGCTTTGAAATCGGGCGCGCAGGCGATTCGATTTCGTCCCGCGCTCGACATCAACGCCGGGGCGATCGACGAAGCGATGGATTTGGTGCGCAAGCAATGCCAGCGCATGCAAAAATGAGCAGGGCGCGCAGGGTGGATCGAGCAGTCCTTTGCTCGATGTTAATATTAGGCGGCGAAGCCGCACACGTTTAACATTGCCCGCGGAGCGGCCAATCCACCTATGAAATCACTCTTCGAAAAACTCGGCCTCTCTGAAGAAAACGACGGCGTATTTTTCGGTGAATGGCGTGGCGGCGGCGTTAAGATCGACAAGATCTCTCCGATTAATGGCCGGAAACTGGCCAGCGTGCGCACTGCTTCCGCTGACGATTACGAAACGGCCATCTCACGCGCGCATGAAGCGTTTTTGAAGTGGCGAACAACGCCCGGGCCGGTTCGCGGCGATACCGTTCGCCGTCTGGGTAACGCGTTACGCGAATCCAAGCATGATCTCGGTCAGCTCGTTACGCTCGAAACCGGAAAAATTATTGCGGAAGGCGAAGGCGAAGTGCAGGAAATGATCGATATCTGCGATTTCGCAGTCGGTCAGTCGCGAATGCTTTACGGCCTAACCATCCAATCAGAACGGCCCAGCCACCGTTTGATGGAGCAATGGCATCCGCTCGGTGTCGTGGCCGTAATCAGCGCTTTCAATTTTCCAGTCGCGGTCTGGTCGTGGAACGCGGCACTGGCCGCAGTCTGCGGCGATGCCACAGTTTGGAAGGCATCCGAGAAAACGCCGCTCACCGCGATTGCCGTGACAAAAATTGCCGAACGGGTTTGCCGCGAAACAGGAGCCGATCCGGCGATTTTTACGTTGCTCATGGGCGATCGCAAGACGGTTGGACAAAAATTGTCAGCTGACGGCCGCATTCCTTTGATCTCCGCCACCGGCTCAGTGCAAATGGGGTTAGACGTTGCGCGCACAGTTCATGGCCGGCTCGGGAAGACAATCATGGAATTGGGCGGAAATAACGCCCTCATTGTGGCGCCCAGCGCTGATCTCGAAATGGCGACCCAATCGATCTTCTTCGGTGCAGTCGGCACTGCGGGTCAGCGTTGCACTTCCACGCGCCGCGTCATCATGCACGAGTCAATCGCCGACAAAGTGCGCAAGAAGCTGCTCAGCGCTTATAAATCGCTGCGAATTGGAAATCCGCTCGATCGCCAGACAGTGATGGGTCCATTGATCGACAAGAACGCCGTGGACATGGTCCAGCACTCGATTCAGCGATTGAAGGATGAGGGCGGTGAAGTTCTTCACGGCGGCGAGCGGCTCGACCGAGAACAATATGAGGGCGGCTGTTACATGACGCCGTGCCTGGCAAACGCGAAACCTGGTTTTGAGATTGTGTGTCATGAAACCTTCGGGCCGTTGCTGTATTTGCTGACCTATCGCGATTTCGATGAAGCGATCGCGATTCAAAACGGCGTGCCGCAAGGTCTGACCTCAGCGATTTTCACAAACGACATGCGCGAAGCGGAGAAATTCCTGAGCGTGGTCGGCAGCGATTGCGGCATCGCCAACGTGAATACCGGCACGAGCGGCGCGGAAATCGGCGGCGCCTTTGGCGGCGAGAAAGAAACCGGCGGCGGCCGCGAGAGCGGCAGCGATTCGTGGAAGATGTACATGCGCCGTCAAACGAACACGATTAATTTTTCGACTGAGTTGCCGCTGGCGCAGGGAATCCAGTTCGGCGCCGACGACACCGGCAGCGCGACCGCGTAATCCGCGCCCTGTCATCCTGAGGCTGGCGAAGCGCGCCGAAAGACCTCGCAGTGGGTGAACCGCTTCCGCGAGACATTCGGCGTTATCTTCGAACCACGCGTAATCGCCGTTTGAATATGCAGTCCTACGACTGTGGGGTCCTTCGTCGTCTTTGCGACTCAGGATGACAGGCGTTATCTGGCCGTCGTCAGCTTGAACAACCCATCGAGCTTCTTCGCGGTCTACATGCTCATGATATACTTCTGCAACTTCTTACGAATTTGAGTCTCGACAGACCGACATTTTTTTCTCAGCATCGCGCCTAGAATTACGAAAATCTTCCAGACAACCTCGATTTGTATAGCCCTTGCGATTGTCGAATCCGCAGCCGCCAGCGCAATCCCCGAATATTCAGCGGCAGACGCGAAGAAACATATTGGAGAAAGAGCAACCATAGTCGGCACGGTGGATGACATTGGGCACGGCCGCAGACATATCGATTTGATCATCGGCGGGAGCGACCTCCGCAAAGCACAACTTTGGGTTGTTCTGCCTAACGACTTCGCGGGATCGGAAGTCGACCCTGAAACACTTCGCGGCGTGAGTATCGCGGTCACGGGAAAGATTGAATCCTCGGGCGGCACACCGCAGATCACGATCAAATCGACAACGGACATTCAGGCGCGCTCTGCTCTGCAGACCAACTACATCGGTAACGCGTACGACAAAGAGACAAAGGGCGATCTCGACGGAGCGATCGAAGATCTAAACCAAGCTATCGAACACCAGCCGGTCCGGCGAGATGAGGCCTGTCAACATCTGGCGGGGGTGAAGGCAAAACGAGGCGATTGGGCGGGGGCACTCGCGGCTTACGACCGACTCGTCTCATTCGACCCTAACAACTCCGACTCCTACTACACTCGCGCGACGGCGAAGAAACAGCACGGGGACTTCGAAGCAGCCATGGCCGATTACGAAAAGGTGGCCGAGCTAAGATCGAGTTCGAACGATTACATTCAGATGGGTAATTTGCGAAAGGAAAAGGGTGATATGACCGGTGCGGCGGCTGAGTACGACAAAGCGATCGCGCTCTGCGATAGGCAGATTGCCGGCACGGCCAAGAGCTATCCTCAATCGCCGCTCGGTTCCGATCCTTATTTTGGCCGCGGCTGGGCCAGGGAGTTAAAAGGCGATCTTGATGGAGCGCTGCCTGATTACACCCAGGCGATTGCGAACGATCCGGCACGGGCCGCCATGGCATATGGTGCGCGCGGGAACCTCCGCCGCGCGCGCGGCGACCTCAGCGGAGCCATCGCAGACTATCAACACAAATACCAGATTACTCACTATCCTGACGACAAGCAGAAGCTGGAGCAGGCGAGTGCGGAGGCCAGGACTGGTGCCAAGAAGGTTGTTGTGACACAGTCGAGCATCCAGGCTGCGCAGAAGGAACAACCTGCTAACAAAGACAAAGATAAGGTTTCTCCCGACTCCATCGCGACGGCATTTGTCCAGGCATATTCAGGAGCGGATGTTGACACGCTCGCCGGCCTTTACGCCGATCGTGTCGATCATACGAATAGCGGCGTCATCAGTAACGCTGCGATCAGGAAGCAGGCGCAGGAATACTTCGCACGCTGGCCGGTGCGACAGTGGAGTTTGGCGGGGCTCGTCAAAACGATCTCATTGGGAGGTAACAGGCAGAAGGTCATTTTCTCGGCAAGCTACGATGCGAGTGATCCGCAAACCAACAAACACGCGTCAGGTATTGCGCAAGAGACATTGATACTCGCCAGTGACAAGCGTGGAGCTATCAAGATCGTCTCGCAAAAAGAGCAGACAAGTAAGACGGGCAGTAGCCAACCTGACGAGCAAAGCTCGGAAGACCGGGACCGCGACGTAGCCAAGGCAGAATACGGACAACAAACTGGATTCACCTGTAAGTTGGTTGGCCGGGGAAGCGACATTCAGCTTCCGCGTGGTTACGCTCAACGCCATCTGGAGAATGGTGTTGAAATATTGCGAGGCAACGACAACGTGCCTGCTGTCAATTCCTCCGAGGGCGTACGATGGGCGGCGGCGCTAGGTCCCGACGGTAAACTGTTATGGGCAGCGAAGGTGCCGTACAAGCCCCCGCGTTTGGGGTATGGCCTCGCCACGAATGGAGATCATCTTTGGGAGACAGCCGTGCTCGACAATGGAGTCTTTCAGCTTGCGAGATTCAAGGCAGGTACGTTGGAGAGAGAAGCTTCGGTGCAGACGGCATTTCAGGTAACGGAGAGCGCAGGCACACGGACAGGGCCGGCCTTCGAGTTCCAATCTCAAACAGAAGGCGATTTGCAGGTATCGGTCCACCGAATGTTCGGCGATTCGGCAAAGGTCGTCGTCTTCTCTCGTGAGCTTCGCCCGATCCTGGATAAGATTTACAGCGTCCCTGACCGGGTAGCTGGAAGTGGGTATCTCATCCGGTTACCTGATCGAACCGGCTACTATCTGGTAATACAACCACAGGTATCTAAAGGGAAGAGAGGTCCGCGTATCGGCATTATCCAGCTGGACAATACCGGAGCGATCAAGTGGGCCAACGCCTATAATACCGGATATTCCGACAACGACATCACAACACGCGTCACTAACGACGGGGCACTCCTGGTAAGCTGGGGTGATCGGCGCAGCACGCTCATGAAAATCAGGCGTGATGGCGCGGTAAATTGGGCCACGACCATTGAAGATATATTAGTCTCCTTTGACGACTCTGCGTACGAAACGCCTGCGCCGTATCGTTTCACCGAACCATCCCTTCTCGCCGTTGGGATTCAGCAGGATGAGACCGATCAGCCTTGGTGGCTGACCAAAAAGTATTCCGTCCTGTTTCGGCTTAACTATGAAACCGGGAACATCGAAAAGCAGATAAAATTTGGAGCAAACACGCCCGGCAGATGCAGTTTTGTAGAGCGCGATGCAAACTCGTTTTATGTCGGGTTCGGGAATGAGCAATGGCTAGATAAGCCGACCGGCCACGGCAGCAGCCCAAATAGGGTCAAAGATCATGGCGCGGCTTTGAGGTTCGACTACGATTTTAATCTGCTCGCCGCCCGCAAGATTCGGGACGCCGGCCCGATCCTGGTTTTTTTTCATCTTTTTGCCGCCGATCGGGGAGTTATCTCGTACCCCGATGCGGCGAAGGGGACACTCATGGTCGAGACGACGAACGCGAATTTCGAGAGCTCGAGTGGCTGTCAATGGCTCGAGAAAGAAAACTTCACCTTCACCAAGTCAAACTTCCAACAACATCCAACGCACATCGATAGTTCACCGCTCACCGTCACTGTCTCGGATGCGAACAGCAAACTGAGCCAAGCCGATCTTACTCTCACGCCTTTCGACCTTGGGGCCATCCCTTGCCAGCCTAAACAATGACGATGCTTCTTGTATTTCATGTCTCCACAACCAGACAACCAGTCAGCAGAGCCGAGGAAGCTTTTTAGAACCTTTCTGACCAAAATGGTGATTTCGGCGCGCTTGATGGGAAAAGAGATTTATCGGAAGAAATTGAAATGGTTCGACCTCAGGAAGGCTGATTATCGGCTCGGCAAGAAGGCTTATGAGAACGGTCTTGCTTCGGAACAAACGCAACACATTTCGCGGCTCGACCAGTTAAGAGACCGATTAGCCCGTCTGCGCAAAGACAGTGACACGACGGTCGCTTCGTTTAGCGACAAGGCGAAAGCACTCGCGAGAGCGGTTGCAAGAGGGATTCAAACTGGAACGTTGAACATTAGGCGTCGGCGCATCTTGGCCGAGCTAGGTGCTAGCGTCCGGCAGAGAGGTAAGAATGGCTCGCTAGAGGAAGAAACAAAGTCTGCCCGCACTTTGGCTAAGCGAATTGCTTTGGTGGACACGGACATCGGACAACTGGCTTCGCGCACTTATCCATGGGCACGCCGACCTCTATTGCTGGCCTGCGTGGCACTTTTGTTCACAACGCTCGGGCTTAGCTGGGTTCAAACGCGCCGGCCCAAGGACGTCTCAGCCAGTGATAACACCACCGGGGACATTAGGTTTCTGTCGGAACAACAACTCGCCACCATCCAAGCGCAACGCATGAAACAAGCGCTGCAGAGGCAGGCTGAGATGGGACGTCAAGAAGACGAGAGGATGCAGGCACGGATCGCGGCTGCCGAACGTCAACACAAAGAACAGCGAGATCGCGAGCGCGCCGAGGTTAAGGAAATGGCGCGCGAACAAGCGCAAAGAGACGAGCAGACTCGCCGGGAGCAAGCGGTACTGGACAAACAGCAGGCGCAAATTGCCGCGGCCGAGCAAGCTCGGCTCGAGCGCGAACAAGCAGAGGCGGAAAAATTAGCGCGAGAAAAAGCAGAACGTGAGCGGGCGGAGGCAGAGCGAGCAGCTGCGGCCGAGCGTGTGCAGAAGGAAGAGGAGCAACGGGTCACTCAAATAGCGGAAGAGAGACGCCAGCGCGAAGAGGATAAACGGGCCGCGCAGAAGACTCCGGCTTCTCATTTGATCGCCAAATCCGATCTGGAAGCAATCATGGGTTTCTCGATGCTAGCTCCGGAAGACCGCAAGGTAGAGGGCGTTCTAACCAAAAAACAACTCCCGGGCGTGGAAGAAGCCTCATCCTGCTTCTTTGCTTCCACTTTGCCCAAGACTGAACGGTCCTTTAACGGAGTGATGCTCACCGTACGGTACTTAAACGAGAAGGATGGGGATCGGGCGGAGATGGTTACTCGGGAGACCATGGGAAGGCGAGAATTTGGTTCCCCCGATCTTTTTTTCGCTTACATCCCCGAGCTCGGGTACGGGGGTTTTTTCTATAGAGATTTGTATTGCAAGGCGTCCGACTCGATTTTCGTTTTTAGACCAACTCTGCGTGGCTGCACACTTCTGCAAGTGGGGATTGACGGAGCGCCGAGTGAGGAAAGCAGCGGGAACATTCACCTTTGGCACGAGCACATGGTCGATCGCGAAAGAAAGATCGCCCTTAAAATATTAGGCCCGCCGCGGGTAAAGGTTGCCAGCTACGAAGAGCGCCATCCCAGTGAACACGAGAAGACGCAATCGAATTACCTTCCCGATATCCCGGGAGTTGATGCCGGGGCCATGAGATTTTTCAACGGCATGTTCAAGGATGCGGCCAAGGCAGAAAATGATAACATCGCTAGTTCCAAGCGAATTGTCGCAGCGAGCGGCGAAACTAAGAGGCTGTGTCCAAAATGCGGTGGCACAAAGAAGATGGTGCAGCACACCTACGATTCGGGAGGGAATCCGTATGCTCATGGAACCTTGGGACATAGTCTTCGCGAAAATGGCAGAGAGGGCATTAACATCGTGAATTGCGACAACTGTGGGGGCACCGGTGTTGTCAATGCAAGATGACAGTTCTATTTATCGCGACACGAACTACAACCAAGCGCGGCAAAGATATATAAAACTAACGATAACTACCCTAAGCCTGCTTTTCTCCATGACCTGTTTGGTCATGGCTGGCGAAAAAATGTCTGATGCTGAGATCAAGCAGAAGCTGCTCGGTTACTGGAAAAGTCCGCGACACGGATATGAGATCAAGTCCGATGGCATCATGTACATGCTGCCGCGTAAATACGCGACGAGCACGAATCACTGGGACGTCAGAAATGGAAAATTCTATCAGGATGGGGGTCCCTACGGAATTATTTCTCTAACCGACAAGAAGTTCGTTTATCGGATCAACAGCGGCACGGCCACACTCATCAGAAGCACCAAAGAAGAAGCCGATCCCGAATGAAGCCCGAATCCGCAAAATCTCGGAGACTTCGATGAAGCGCTCGTAGCCTTCGTAGAGTGCGGGCTCAGCGAAGATGACATCGTCGCCGTGCTTGATGAGAGTCTCCCTGTGCGAACCGTAATCAACAAAATCCCAACAGAGCGGAAAGGCGGGTTCGGTGATCTCAGCGAGTTGCGCGGGTTCGCGAGGCTGGTGAAGCGCGCAAGAGGACCTCGCATTGGGTAAACCGCTTCCGCGAGACATTCGGCGTTATCTTCGAATCAAGCGTAATCGCCGTTTGAATATGCCGTCTTGCGACAGTGGGGTCCTTCGCCGTCGGAGCCTATCCTGAGCGAACGCGAAGTGAATCGAACGGGCGACTCAGGATGACAATCGTCATTTCGCCGTGGTGAGCTCGAACAATCCGCCAAGATTCTTCGCCGTATCCATGCTCATAATGTAGCTCTGCAACTTCTTGCATTGTTCCTTGCCGATTACATCGCCGCCGAGCGCCGTGAATTTCACCGCGATTTCGTCCTCAGTCATAGGATCGCGCGGATCGCCCTTGGGCACATCAACTCGCGTCGAGTGTGATTTCCCGTCATTCGTCGTGATAGTCACACGGCTTGGCTGGAACTTCGGGAAAAGCGCTTCGAACTCTTCGTTCGCGACCACCTTCACCTTGTCCATGATCGGAATGAGCGCTTTGTCCAACACCCGCTCTTCCTTGAATTGCAAAGGCGTGACCATGCCGTCGACTAGTCCTGCGGCCATGCAATACGGCAACGAATGATCGGCCGTCTCTTTCGAGTCCGGTCGATACTTGTGCGGATCGCCCAGGATATCGGCGGCGCGGGCGATCACTTCCACTTTGATCTCCTTCACGTCGTCGGCCTTGATGTTGTGTTCCTTGATCGTCTTCATCATCGCGGTGAGCGGTGCGTGACTGAGCGCTTCGATCGGGAAACTTTTCATCCCGCAATCAAGGATTCGGTAATGAGACTTGGTAGAGTTCGGAAGATCCGCAACCAGCGCCTCGCCGTCGAACGTGGCCGGTTGTCCCTTGTATTGCACATGGTGGAACACGGCGAATAGACCTTCCTTGCCATCGATGATGTGCTCGGGGCCGGAAAATCCGCCGCGAGCGAGCAGCGCGCTCTCGGCGCCCATCCGTCCCGCCCACGGATCGACTGTGTTTTTCATGTTGGTTAATTTCCCCGCCGTTACCGCGCCGGGGCAAAATGTGCGCGACGCGCTGATCCCCATCGCCGAAACCATCTGATCCGTAGTCAGATTCAAGACGCGCCCCGCCGCAATCGGCGCCGCGAACGCGCTCAGGGTCGCGTGATGCCAGCCATATTCGCGCACACCCGGCCGGCCCACTTCGCAAAGGCGCATTTCAATTTCGTAGGCAATGATGGTGGCGAGAATCAGGTCCTTGCCGCTGAGACCTTCGCTTTCACAAAGAGCCAGCGGCGCGCAGATGAGATCGCTCGGGTGACACGGATCGGCTTTCCAATAAATGTCGTTGTAATCCATGGCCCGCATCATGTGGCCGTTTAAGAATGACGCATCGACCGGATTGGTCTTGAAACCGGATACAAACGCGGTCGCCTTGCCATTGCCGCCGCCCATGGCGCGGTAATGCTTGAGCAAAATTTTGGCGTCATCCTGCTGGCTACCACCAAGCGCGCAGCCGATGGAGTCGAACCAGAATAATTTCGCCGCTTGAATCGCCTCCGGCGAAAGGTGCTCGTATTTTAAGGCGCAAGCCCAGTCGGCGATGGTGTATGAGAGCAGGCGTTTCGATTCGGTCGCAGCGTGTGACATAGTTATTTCCTTTTATTCGTCTATGACCTTGATCGGGCCGCGCAGATTTTCAAGCCGCTTTCGCTCGATCGCAACAGGAGTAATCGTCTTGCTCCTAAATTGACTGTGTGGCAGAACCAAGTCCGTGAAACTGAAGGGTTTCCTAGCCAGTGTGGAGCGGCGCTACGTTTACAACTCCCAACCCAGGTACTACTGCTAACCGGAAGAGAATCGAAATGAAGATTATCTGTTTCGCCGTGGGCGCAATGTTAGTCGCTACAGCAGCGGTTGCCGACGAAATCTCCATCGTGAGCGACGTTCTTGGACCTGAAGGTCCGTTGTATGTTAACGGCAACCTTTACTATGTTGGCTGGATCTCAAACACGCTGTCGAAGTGGGATGGAAAAACAGCCACTGTGCTCAATAAGACGCCGGGCTGCGGCCATAACGGATTGGCGCTCACGAAACAAAAGACATTCCTGCTCGCCTGCACCGACGAGCATGGCGCAATCCTCGAGCTCGACATGACCGGCAAACAGCTGCGCCGTTGGGATGCCGACAAGAACGGCAAGAAGTTCGACGGCGGCATCAATGATGTTGTGGTTACAGCGAACGGTGGCGCTTATGCCACGATATTTGGTCCATACGTCGATTTGCCAACCTCAGTGGCGGGAAAAATTGTCTATCTTGCGCCTGGCAGCGAGAAATGGGTGGAGGTCGCAGATGATCTCAACTACGCCAACGGAATCAGTGTTTCGCCAGACCAAAAAACTCTTTACGTCAGCGAGACCGTCGGAAACTGCATATTGAAGTTCACGATCAATGAAGACGGTTCGTTGAGCCATCGATCGAATTTCGCTCTGCTCAACCTCCTAACGAAGAACAAAACCGAGTCCTGGTGGACTGGACCGGATAGCATGAAGATCGATAGCAAAGGTAACATCTATGTCGCCCAATGGTTCGGCGGAAAAATCCTGAAGATATCTCCCGAGGGCAAACTTCTGCACGTATTTGAGATCGCCGCGGGCGATGGCACCACGAACGTCGCCTTCGGCGAAGGCGAGAAAGAATTGTACGTGACCGTAGTGAAGGATCCCAAGGACCCGCAGGCAAAGGGGAGTGTCGTCAAGATCGCAAATGTTCAGTAGTCTCTGGCAAGCGGGCCCAAAGCAGTGAATCAGCGCAACTTCTTCGCGGAACTCAAACGACGCAACGTCAACAAGGTTGCGATTACGTACGCGGTAGTGGCCTGGTTGCTCGTCCAGGCCGCGTCCATCTTGCTCCCGACATTTGAGGCTCCGGCCTGGGTGATGAAGGCCTTCGTCGTTTTCATGGTCTTCGGATTCGTCATCTCGGTGATGATTTCATGGGCATTTGAAGCGACACCGGAAGGATTGAAACGCACCG
>JBDTZF010000040.1:0-20562 GCA_040005265.1 Verrucomicrobiota bacterium | reverse complement strand
GTCAATAACAATTTTTATGCCAGCTATAAATGCTCTTTCTTTCTGTGCAGGTCGTTTTACCCGACCGCGACCGCGAAAGGCAAGAAAAAAAGATGATTCTCCGAGATATTTTCCTCGGCCTCTGCTCTCAGGCCACCGGCCTATCCGACCTCAACCGGCCTGGGCTTCCCGGGTGACGCAAAGGCGTGCAGTTTTTCCATAACCCCGGAGACAATCTCCAAGGCACGATCCAGATCGGTGTCTTTGTTGAATCGTCCAAAGGAAAACCGCAAGCTTCCGCGGATGCGTTCTTCCGACAACGCCATGGCGCGCAGGACATGAGACCCATCGTTTGAACCGGTCTTGCAGGCTGAGCCGGCGGAGCAGCAAAGACGATGTCGATCCAACAGCAAGAGGGCCCCATTCGATTCGATTCCGTCAAACGAGACGCTCGACGTGTTAGGCAACCGCGCGGCGCGGGCTCCATTGACCAACGCTCCCTTTATTCGCTCGCTGATTCCCTTTTCAAATCGATCGCGCATCGCCCGAACTCGAGTCTCCTCTTCGGGCAAACATTCTACTGCGCGCTCGGCTGCCTGACCCATCCCGACGATCGATGCAACGTTCTCCGTCCCAGCGCGGCGGCCGTTTTCCTGGCTACCCCCGATAATCGTGGGACGAAACCGGGCTCGGCGATTCACGTAGAGGATTCCAACTCCTTTTGGTCCGTGAAATTTGTGCGCTGAGATTGAAAGGAAATTGATTGCTGTATCGCGCAGCTGGATCGGAATTTTCCCGGCGGCCTGCACAGCATCGGTATGAAAGGTCACGCCTTTCTCCCGGCAAATCTGTGCAGCTTCTTCCACCGGAAACAAGATGCCCGTCTCGTTATTCGCCCACATCAAGGAGACGATGGCCGTCTGGGCCCGAATGGCTTGCTTCAGTTCGGCCAGATCAACATTTCCATCGACATCAATACCGAGAAATGTCACTTCGCATCCATACTTTGCGAGGTCTTCACAATGCCGCCGCACGGCGCTGTGTTCCACCGCGCTAGTAATAATGTGTTTTCCTCGAGGCTCGAATTGGACCGCTGCATTAATAGCAGCGTTGTTTGACTCCGTTCCGCAACTCGTGAAAACGATCTCGGTTGGTTCGCAGCCAAGCATTGCCGCCACTTGTTCCCGGGCCAGATCGATAGCCTTTCGCACCCTTGCGCCAAACTGATATCCGCTGGAAGGATTGCCGTAGAACTCGACTAGGAACGGCATCATTTTCTCGACCACCGCAGGATCAAGCTGCGTAGTGGCGTTGTTATCCAGATAAATGATTTCGCCGTCTGTCACCAGTTTCATTGTAACGGTAGTCGTCGCGGTTCTGCAATCTTCCCGTTTAACAGATCCCAATTTTGTCGATTCCGGGAATGCCGTTTAGATTGCGCGAATGACTTCGATCTGGGACAGCGCGAATCCACAACTGCGCGATCTCGCCGTCTACGAACCGGGAAAACCGATCGAGGAAACGGCGCGAGAACTTGGTGTCGATCCCGTCGAAATCATCAAGTTAGCGTCCAACGAGAACCCCCTTGGTCCGTCTCCCAAAGCATTGACGGCAATGCATGGCGCCCTCGAGAGCGCGGACCTTTATCCAGACGGCGGTGCTTTTTATTTGCGGCGCTCGCTCGCTTCCAAGTTCGGCCTTTCCCATGAAAACATCATTTTGGGGAACGGCTCAAACGAGATCATCGAGTTTCTTGGCCACGCTTTTCTTAGGCCGGGCGACGACGTAATTGCACCCCGGCACTCTTTTATCGCCTATAAATTGGTGGCGACGCTTTTCGGCGCGCGGACGATCGAAACGGCCGCGCCAGATTTTCAGCCCGATCTGGAACACCTTCTCGATTCACTGACCCCGAATACGAAAATCGTTTTCATCGCGAATCCAAACAACCCTACTGGCGTGTTAATTTCTCAGCCTGAGATCGACAAGTTTATCTCGCGTTTGCCGACTGGGATCGTCGCCGTTTTCGACGAGGCATACTTCGAATTTCTTGAGAATCCCCCGGACATGTTTCCGTACGTTCGCAGCAACCAAAATGTGATTGTACTGCGGACATTTTCAAAAATTCATGGATTGGCCAGTTTGCGCGTCGGCTACGGCGTCGCCTCGCGGGAATTGATTCAGGTTCTGCAAAAAACAAGGCAGCCATTTAACGTCAACGGGATTGCCCAGGCGGGCGCGCTCGCCGCTCTTGAAGACACAGCGCATCAGCACAAAACGAAGCGAGTCGTCGATGAAGGACGTGTTTATCTGCAGGAGCAATTTGCGAACATGAACCTGTCGTTCGTGCCCGGTGCCGCTAATTTTGTGATGGTGAATGTTGGGGATGGACCGGCCGTGTTTAAGAGGTTGCTCGCTAAAAAGATCATTGTTCGCCCGCTCAAAGGCTATGACTTACCAGAATGGATCCGCATTTCTGTGGGAACAATGGAGCAAAACAAAAAATGCATCGCAGCGCTGAAAGAAGTTCTTTCGTCCCCGCACTAAACGAGGCGAAAGATCGACAAGTTGTCGGCGAGGCAATCGCGGCTATTTCCACGCCTGCGGGAGAAGGGGCGATCGCGCTCATTCGTCTTTCCGGCGCGACTGCAATCGAAGTGGCCGGAAAAGTTTTTCGCGGAAAGGAATCGGCATCATGTTTTGCGTCGCACGTCCAACATTTGGGTGATGTTGTCGATGAAAAAGGGCGATTGATTGATCGAGTGTTAATGTCGATTCATCGCTCGCCGGTCAGTTATACGGGCGAAGATTTGGTCGAGATCAGTTGTCATGGCGGAATGCTGGTTACGTCGAAAATACTCGAAGCTTGTTTGCGCGCCGGGGCACGGGCGGCCCGGCCAGGTGAGTTTACCGAGCGCGCTTTCCTCAATGGAAAGATGGATCTGACACAGGCTGAAGCCGTGATCGATTTGATCCGCGCCAAGACCGATCTGGCGCTGCGTTCCGCAACCGAACAGCTCGAGGGCAACCTTGGCGCGAAGATTAAGGAAATTCGCGACGAGCTGATTTCGCTAATCGCGCACATCGAAGCGGCAATCGATTTTCCGGAGGGAGAAATCGCGCCCGACTTGGGCGAATCGTTGCAGGTGCGACTTGATTCAATTCGCGAAAAGATCTCGCTCTTGCTCTCAACCGCGGACCAGGGTCGGATTCTGCGCGAGGGTGTGCGCGTGGTTATCTATGGCGCGACGAATGCCGGGAAATCAAGTTTGCTCAACCGTCTCCTGGGTTACGACCGTGTTATCGTTAGCGACATTCACGGGACGACCCGGGACACGATAGAAGAAGTGATTAATCTCCGGGGCGTGCCGATCCGTTTGATTGACACTGCCGGGTTGCGACCATCGACAGAAAGTGTCGAGCGCGAAGGAATCGCGCGGACCGAAAAATCGCTGCAAACAGCCGATTTGATTCTCCACATTGCCGATCACAGCGAATCAATGCCGTCGCATTTCGGCAATCGCAGCGGCAATCCCAATGAGATTGTGATTCTCAACAAGAGCGATTTGCCCGAACACCATGACTGGAAAGAATTCGCAGCGCTGCGAATTTCGTGCATGACAGGCGATGGCCTGCCGGAATTGGAAAAGGAAATTCTCGCGCGTTTTTCGCAACAAAACCTGCGCCCAGAAAGCGCCGTTGCGATAAACATGCGCCATCGAGATTGCCTCCGCCGCGCCTTGGAATCCTGCGAAGGTGCGCAATGGACAGCCAGCAGCGCAGTGTCTCCGGAGTATGTCGCTGTCGATCTTAACCAAGCGCTCCGCGCTATTGGAGAGGTGATCGGGGTAGTGAACGTTGAACAAATCCTTGATTCTGTCTTTGGCCAGTTTTGCATCGGGAAATAGCGGCAGGCCGTTGATGACTCCGAGCATGAAGCGAAAAAAGGGCCAATGAACGCCTACGAAAGATTAGTTAGGTCAATTCTTTTTTTGTTCGATGCGGAAACGGCCCATCATCTGGCAATCGCCTCATTGCGTGGCGCGTCTAAGGTCGACTTTGCGCTCAACGCCCTCAGATCTTTTCAGCCGCGGCCCGACCCCAAAACACTTTTCGGCGTTACATTCCCGAACCCCATTGGTCTCGCGGCCGGCTTCGACAAGAATGGCGTGGCCCTGTCTGCGCTGGCGGCGCTCGGTTTTGGATTTATCGAGATTGGGACAGTGACGGCCAAACCGCAGCCGGGAAATCCACGGCCGAGGATATTTCGTTTTCCCGACCAGCAGGCACTGATCAACAGCCTTGGTTTTAACAATGATGGCGCGGACGCCATTGGAGCCCGACTGATGAAATTGCGCGAAACCGGACGATGGCCAGCGGTCCCAGTGGGAATCAATATAGGTAAATCGAAAACAACACCGCTTGAAGAAGCGACGAGCGATTATGTCTATTCTTTCAGGCAGCTTCGAGAATTCGCGGATTACATCGTGCTGAACGTGAGTTCGCCCAACACGCCGGGTTTGCGCGAACTCCAGGGACGGGCCGCTCTTTCTCAACTGCTCAGCGCGCTTGCCACGCAGAATCCGAGCCCGGCTAAGCCGCTACTCGTTAAGATTGCGCCGGATGTCACGTCGGTCGAGCTCGAGGAGGTCATCGCCACGTGCGAGGAAAACGGAGTCGCCGCAATCATTGCGACTAATACAACCCTCGATCATTCGTCGATCCCGTCGGCTTTCCATCACCCCGGTGGTCTGAGTGGCGCGCCTTTGCGGGAAAAATCCACTGCGCTAGTGCGTGCGATCGCGGCAAGATCGACAATTCCCATAATCGCATCGGGGGGAATCTTCGATGCCGAATCAGCGCGGGAAAAATTCGCCGCCGGCGCACAGCTTCTTCAAGTTTACACTGGCCTCATCTATCGCGGCCCGGGAATTCTGCGCGAAATCAGGAACGCGATACCCTGATATTATGGGTCGCGGTGCCCGATTTTCTGTTATTGGGCGAAAATCGGACGCGCAGAGGGAGTCCCCGTAGCCGATTCTAACATAGGAGGTAATTGATATGTTGTATTGGGCTGCAGTGTTTTTTCTAATTGCTTTGGTGGCAGCGCTTTTGGGATTCACCGGGATCGCCGTAGCGGCGGCTGGGATCGCGAAATTTCTGTTTTTCCTATTTCTCGTGATGTTCCTGATCTTTCTGATCGCGGGCGTCTGGGCTGGGAAAAAAATGACCGGCGGGCCCTAACCTGTCGGGCGCAGGAAGTCAGTTTACGTTTCGGATTTTTTGGACGGAGGCACGGGCGAACGTCCGTGAAACCCGCGCCGGTGCCAGGCTCGGTGCCGGGCCTCGATCTGTTCGAGCTTGGCGCGTTGATCGTCGGTAAGGTGCGTGGCGATTTCCTGGTGGGAACCCTGGAAGACCTCGCGGACCTTCTGGCCCGTTTCGCGTCTGACTTGTTCCAGTTGTGTCGCGGTTTTTTCGATGATGGGCGATATTTTGGCGACCTGTTCTGGCGTCAAGGTAAGTTGCGTTCGGAGGCGCTCAAGCATCCGTTCCCCCATTATTCCGCGCCGGTGAGGCTCAAAAAAAACGTGCCGGGCGTGCGACGCCCCAAAGAAAGCGCCGGTCATTCCTCCCGCGATAAAAACCAGGAGGAATCCCGCGACCAATTTCCACTGCAAAGCCCGGTTCATGGCGAAAACTCCGATTGAATTGCCGAGTCAGCGATCACGAATTCGTTTCCGAACGGCTCGCTATCTTCGTTGTCTTTACTAGCTTCTCGATACACACCCGCGGCGGTAATGATCGTGATCGCGGCAGCGACGATGGCGACGCGACGCAAGAGTCGCGCCAGACCGATACCTTCGGTCTTCTCAAGTCCTCGCCAGAGCGCGACCACACGAGTGTCGAATCCAAATGGCGCTTCGATAGGCGCGTCCTGCCTGGCCAGCGCGGCTGACCTGAGCAATCGATCTACTATTGGGTCGTCCATAATTTTTCCTTCGCCGAAATCTTGCCGAGCTGGTCCTTCATCTTCTGTCGTGCCCGAAACGCCCGCACTTTTACCAATGCCGCACTCCACCCGGTGATCTCTCGTATTTCCTCGACGGAGCGTCCTTGCAGATACAGGAGGTCGATTATCAGGCGCTCGGCGGGCTTTAGCATTTCAAGGAGATGTTCGACTAACTGGCGTGCGGCCAGACTCTTGTCTGGAGCGAGCTCTTCGGGTGACGAAGCTAGATTTTCCATCACCGCTTGCTCTTCCTCGCCCAGGTCGGCCTGCCGCAATTCGGGCCGAGCTTTTTCAGCTTCAATCTGGTTAAGACAGGTATTCACCGCGATCCGGGATACCCAATGTTCAAGGGGCACCTTGCCGCCGAACTGATTCAACTTTTGAAACATCCTGATAAAAATCATTTGGCAAAGATCCTCTTCTGAGGTGCGTCGCGGCCGATGAGAGCGAACGATTTTTGCCACGAACGGATAGAGTTGGCGAACCAATTCGCGAGCTGCTTCATCGTCGTGCCTGAGCGCAGCTTCCACCAGCGCGCTTGCATCAGGATATTCCATGTAATCGAGACCGCATCCACTCTATCAACCAAGACCGACCTCAGCATGTTGCGGTTACAATTTTCTTCGAGCGAGCGTAATTCTTTTCGTTTGGTTGTGCGAAAAAGTTGTAACCGGCCAAGGCAACTGTCGGTCATTACCTATGAACGGCTCGGAAAATTCGGGGCCAAAACAAACCAGAACAACCAAATATTAAAGATTAAACATATGAAACGAAACTTCCTTATAGTTGCAGCTGTCGGCGCCCTCGCTTTAAGCGGCTTTGCTTTGGCGCAAGAGGAAACGGGTCCTCGTGGCGGCGGTCGCCGGCACGGCCATGGATTCGCCATGGAGCATTTGACTCACGGATTGAACCTGACGCCAGACCAACAGGCCAAAGTTAAGCCGATTTTCGACCAGGCCAGACCACAGATCATCGCGATCCATCAGGAGGCGATGCAGAAAACCAAAGCCGTAATGGATGGCGCCATGACGCAGATTCGTCCACTGCTCAACGCCGAACAGCAGAAGAAGTTCGACGAAATGCAGAAAGCGCGGCAAGAAATGCACAGCGCGCGGCAAAAACTTCACGATGCAATGAAGGAATAACCCCGGTTATTGAACGGGTGCATCGGCGGCGGCGATCTTCAACGGTCGCCGCCGCATTTTTCTTCAGAAATCCTACCCGTTGAAGCAAAGGGGCACTCCAGCGGTACTCGTTAAACGGCGGCGTTACTTCTTCCGACGGTAATTGATCTCCACCGTCTTCACTTCCTTGCCGCTGCGATTTTCATACATTTCGAACGTATGGTGATCCTTATCGGTGACCTTCACCGTCTCACGGATTTGTGTTTTCATTCCGGGAATCGCTTCGTAGTCCCCGGTATAGGTAAACGTTTTTGAGGCGGGATCGTAGCTGCCTTCCGACATCATGACGCCTGTGCCCATGTTATCCATCCAGGTGCTGACAAATTTCTTTTTAACATTGTCGTAGCCCTCAATTCCCATTCCCTTGAAGATCATCTCCTTCTTTTTTCCGTCGGGGCCGGGCATCTCCATTTTCCCGGTGACGTCCAAGACAAAGAAGCGGCCGTCCATCGTCGGTTTTCTCGTCGCGGTACCCTTTGACTCTTCCGGCTTGGCGCTGGGGTCGGGATTCATCCACATTTTCACGGTGTAGCTCCAGGTCCCAGCTAAACCGGCGAGGATCTTGTGATTTTCGCCAAGTTTAGAGAGTTCCATCATTTGTTTCATCATCTCGGCATCGTTCGGCGCGCCAGCTGTCGTAGCGGCGGTCGCGGCGGTCGCCGCGGCGGGCGAAGCCGAGGTTTCTTGTGCCAATGAGGAAGACGCGGTCAAAACGATGGCGATCAAAGCTGTGACTAAAGGTAGGAGAGTTTTCATGCACGGATTCTTTTCTGAATTGATTCCCGGCGTCAAGCGCTGGTTAAGAATGGCTTCGAGGCAGCCGGTGAAGGCTCTTTTTATGAAATCTCCCGTGGCCGACGCGTGCGCGCCTTACCACCCTAAAATTTTGGCAAAAATGAGAGGCGCCACGATGGTAGCATCGGACTCGATAATGAATTTTGGAGTCTCGATATTGAGTTTTCCCCAGGTAATTTTCTCATTGGGCACCGCGCCGGAGTACGAGCCGAAGCTGGTGGTGGAATCGCTGATCTGGCAAAAGTAACCCCATTCCGGGACAACTGTCCGGACGTCTTGATTAAGCATCGGCACGACACAAATCGGAAAATCACCGGCGATGCCGCCTCCGATCTGGAAGAAGCCAATGGATGAATCCGGGGTAACACGGCGGTACCAGTTAGCCAATTCGATCATGTACTCGATTCCGGACCGCGCAGTGTGCAGTTCGGAGATTTTGCCGGTAATGCACCGCGCAGCGTAAATGTTTCCAAGGGTGGAATCCTCCCAGCCCGGAACGAAAAGTGGCAGATTTTTTAGAGCGGCGGCCATCATCCAACTGTCCGTCGGGTCGATCTCATAAAATTCCTTGAGGCGACATTCGCGCAAGATCTTATAAAGAAATTCGTGCGGGAAAAAGCGGTTCTTGGATTTCGCAGCAGCCGTCCATTCTTCGATTATGACCCGCTCGATGCGGCGGATCGCTTCTTCTTCCGGAATGCAGGTGTCGGTAACCCGGTTCAAATGCCGCGCCAAAAGCGCAGTTTCCTGCTGCGGAGTTAATTCCCGATAATTTGGAATGCGTTCGTAGTGGGAGCGCGCGACGAGATTGAACACGTCCTCCTCCAGGTTTGCGCCGGTGCACGTAATCGCGTGAACCTTTTCCTGGCGGATCATTTCCGCGAGCGAGACGCCGAGTTCCGCTGTGCTCATCGCTCCAGCCAGCGTAATCATCATTTTCCCGCCGCGGTCGAGATGAGCGATGTAGGCCTCGGCGGCGTCCTTAAGCGTAGCGGCATTGAAATGCCGATAATGGCGGTCAATAAATTGACTGACGCTGCCTGACTTCACGTGATTATTTTTGCAACCTGCTGTTTGCTGTCGATGCAAAACAGTTTATTACGCGGCGGTCAAGAATTGATCGCGTATTTTTTCTGAAGATTTAGGGCAGCGAGGCTAGGATCCGCGCGCTCAGTGTTTGCGGCATTACGCCGAGGAACAGAACTGTGGCGGCCAGAGCTGTTATTGCGATGCCCGGCAGCAAATCACGCGATGTTAAGCGATTTAGCGAGATAGGGGGCGAGGACAAAGATCCTTCAAAGAAGATGACCTTCAGCACAGTGAGGTAATAATAGAGTGAGAGGAAGCTGCCAAACAGCGCGAGGGCGACGAGCCAAAGCAAACCGTGATTTTCACCGGCGCGAAATGCGACGCTGAACAAGTAGAATTTCCCAAAGAATCCAGCCAGCGGCGGTAAGCCCGCCAGCGACAGCATGAAGATCGACATGCAGCCGGCCATCAAGGGGGAGCGGGAACTCAGCCCCGAGAAATTCTGTAAATCATCGCCACCCGTTTCGCGGCGCACAAAACCGACAACGCCGAACGCCCCGACCAGCGTGACTGCGTAAATGGTGGTGTAAAATAGTGTCGCAGAAAATCCATCCCGTCCGCCTGCAACCAATCCGAGCAACGTATAGCCGGAATGGGCAACCGCGGAGTAGGCGAGCAACCGGCGAACGTTGGTCTGGACCAAAGCAAGCAAATTGCCCAATAGGATCGATAATGCAGCGAGCGCGCCTAGTATCGGCGCCCAGCCAGCGATCATCGCATGCCATCCCGCGTTTCCTTGCAGGGGGCCGAAGCCGAGCAGCACAATTTTTCCCAGCACTACAAAAGAGGCAACCTTCGAACCGGAAGCGATGAAGGCCGCGCTGGGAATGGGCGCGGCTTGATACGCGTCAGGCGCCCAAAGATGAAACGGGACGGCGGCGATCTTGAATGCGAACCCAATAAGTGTCATGACGACGCCTACGAAGAGCAACGGTTGGACTGGACCAGCCAATAATTTCTGTCCAATCGCCGCAAAACCCGTGCTTCCAGTTAGGCCGTAGACGAAACTGATTCCGAAAAGCGTGAATGCGCTGGCCGTGCTACCAAAGAGAAAGTACTTCAGCCCGGCCTCGGCCGATCGAATGTCGATCTTATTGAAAGCAGTCATGACGTAAAGTGACAGACCGAGCAGTTCCAAACCGATGAAGATCATTAGAAATTCTTCGCTGCCGACGAGCAGCATCAGCCCAACCGTGGCCAGCAGTAGAATCGCGACATATTCACCGTGGTTCGGCAGTGTTTTCTCTGCTTGCGTCAGAAGCACGGCGAAAACGGCGAGGCCGATGCAGATGATTTTAAAGAGCGACGTCAATGGCGCGATGACCAACATGCCGCCGAACAAGGCGGCATTCCGCGGCAGCATCAGCACCGCGCCGATTGCGATTAAGAGCCCCAGTGCTGCAACAATGGAGCAAAGCGTCGTGGCGCGTCCTGTGGTCAGGCTAATCGTGAGCACCACGAGTGCTGTTCCCACGACGATTGCTTCCGGCGAAGCCAACTTGAGAAGATCGAAGTAGTTCATCGTAGGAACCTCATTGCTTCGACCGCGGGCTGGATTCGATCCAGCAACACCTTCGGATAAAGACCAATGGCGAGCGTGGCAAACATGAGTAGTCCGGCGCCGCATTTTTCAGCGATCGTGATCGGTTCAAGTCGTTGTGCAGATTCGATGGTCGCCGCGGGGGTCGTCGTCCCTTGGTTTGTCGAGCCTGCGTTACCGAAGAACGATTTGATGAGCGCGCGCAAAGTAAAGGAGGCGACCAGAACCATCCCAACTCCACTAATCCACACCGCGATCGGGAAAGCCTTCCACGCGCCGATTAGTATAGTGATTTCGGCAGCGAATCCGCTGAATCCGGGTATGCCCATCGATGCCGCCGACGCGATAACAAAAGTGAAGGCAGCGAAAGGCAGCGCGCGATTTAATTGTAATATCGACAATTGATCAAGATCGCGGGTGTGGGTGCGGCGATAGATCATTCGTCCGGCTACGGCGAAGAGCAGGGCTGCGATCACGCCGTGCGAAAACATTTGCAGGACAGCACCTGAAACGCCGAGCGCGTTTGCTGTTGCCAGGCCGAGCAAAACAAAACCCATATGGCTGACGCTTGAATAACCGATGACAAACTTCAGATCGCGTTGCCGCAAAGCGACGGCTGCTGCGTAAACGATTCCAATCACGGCGAGAAGAGCGATCCATTTGCTCCATATGTGAAATCCTTGCGGGAAAAGATTCATAGCCACTCGCAAGGCTGCGTAGGCGCCGAGTTTCATCACGATTCCGGCGAGCAACATGGAACCAGCGGTGGGCGCGGCGACGTGGCCAGTCGGCGCCCAAGTGTGTAGCGGCCAGATGCCGGCGAGCACGGCGAAGCCGAGAAACAACACCGGAAATGCCCACATTTGGAGTTGTGGCGGGAATTGAAACTGCGCGAGTTGCTGGAGGTCAAGCGACCCGCCAGTCACATATGCGGCCAGGATCCCGATAAAAACGAGCGCGCCGCCGAAGAAGGAATAAAGCGTCAATTTCATCGCCCCGTACTCCTTGTTGGTCGAACCCCAGATCGCGATCAGAAAATACTTCGGCACAATCACCAGCTCGTAGAACAGGAAGAGCAAGAACAAGTCAGCGCTTAGAAAAACACCGTAGGAACCGCCGACTACCAGCAGCAGCCAGAAGAAAAACTCGTTCTGACGCTCGTCGATGTCCCACGAAAACAGGACCGCGCTGACAGCCGTAATACCCGTGACCAAAACCAGAGTCAGGCTGATGCCATCGACGGCGAGATGATAATTCATCCCCAACATCGGCACCCACGGCACGCTTACGATTGTCTTGAATCGGGCAAGGTCCGCGTTGGGCGTTTGGAAGAATGTGACGACGGTTGTCCCCAAGCCGCCGCCCGCTGTCACGAGTGCGATCCATCTCGAGACTGCCCGCGGAAAGATGAGCAGCCCGACGGCTCCCGCAAACGTAATGTAAATCGTCCAGGCGATCATTGATGATTGCGTGCCCGGTAGCGCGCCGTTTTCTCGCGCGCATGAAATCCGATCTCGCGTCGGGATTTTTCCGGTGGCGCTATTAACTGTCGGATTGCTTCCAGGATTGCTGCAATCTCCTTGTCATGTCTCCCAACACGCTTTTCGAGCTCGTCAAACTTTCGCGCGAGCTCGCGATTGGATTCAAGCGCCTCCCGTAGTTTCACAAACGCCCGCATGATGGCGATATTTACTCTTATCGCTCGCTCGCTATTCAGCACGCTGGATAACATGGCTAGGCCCTGTTCAGTGAATGCGTAAGGCGGATGGCGTGCCCCGCCTCGACCACCCTTTGAAATCACAAATTGTGATTTCAAAGCTGTAACCTCTTCAGAGGTAAGCTGAAACACAAAGTCTTTTGGGAAACGTTTCGCGTTTCGCATCACCGCCTGCGTCAAAGCACCGACTGTTACGCCATACAACGGCGCCAAGTCTTGGCCCAGCATTACCTTTTGCCCGCGCAGCAGATAAATGGACTGCGCGATTCGCCCAATCAGAATGATTTCCTTGCTCATTCCACGTGATCAGCTAAACAGTCGCGCCATCTGGACGATGGTTGCGTTGAAGATGTTGAAGATAAATTGCGGTGCTATGCCGAGGCCGAACATAAGCAGCGTGACCGGAATAATGACGAGCTTTTCGCTTCGCAAAAGATCGGGGAACGTACTGCAACTCGCTGACAAGGGGCCGCTGAAGAGAGCTTGCATCGCGCGCATGAAGACGATGGCGGTAACGAGAAGGCCGAGCACTGAAACCGCGGTAAAGGAGGCGGCGATGGCGAAAGAGCCTTTAAAGATTAGAAACTCTCCGATGAATCCGTTCAGTCCGGGAAGGCCGAGCGACGAAAACATGGCAACGCTCATCCAGCCACACAGCAGCGGGGTCCGCTGCATCAGTCCGCCGAAATCGTCAATTCCCCGCGAGCCGCGGCGTTGTTCGATTATTCCGACAAAGTAGAACAGCATTGCCGCAGTGATTCCGTGATTGAAGATCTGCATGAACACCCCGCTAAGCGCTGCGTGCGCATCGATTGATGACGATGTCGATCCTGATGCGATGGCAAACAAGCCGAGCATGCAGTAACCGAGATGGTTGATCGAGAGGTAAGCGACCATTCGTTTCAAGTCGCGTTGCGCCCACGCAGCGAGCGGAGCGAACACGATTGAGCAGACCGCCAAACCAAGGAGCCACGGACCGACGATTTTGATTTCGTTAGGGAAAAGGGGAAGCAAAAGCCGCACGAAACCATAAACGCCCATCTTGGAAAGCACGCCTGTGAGGACCATGGCGACGCCGGTCGGCGCAGCTTCATAGGCGTCGGGCAGCCAGGTGTGAAAAGGAAACAGCGGCACCTTTACCGCGAGTCCGAGAAAGATCCCCCAAAAGGCCAACCAGGCGAGATTGCCGGTAAGCAGTCCGGCCTTCCCGGAAGCAGCGAGTTCCGCGAAATCGAACGTGCCTTTAGCAAAAAAAATGCCGAGAAACGCGAGCAGCATGGCGACGCTGCCAAGGAATGTGTACAGGAAAAACTTAATCGCGGCCCGGTCTCGCTTTGCTCCGCCCCAGATTTTGATGAGCAGGAAAGCGGGGATCAGGCTCATCTCGTAAAACAGAAACCAAAGAACAAAATTTTGGGCCACGAATGTCCCATAGAGCGCCGCTTGCATAACTAACATCAGTGCGCACGCACCGCGCTCCAACGGCTGGGCAAGAAACGCGAACGGAATGATGATCGTGGTCAGCAAGACAAGCAGCAGGCTCAGGCCATCGAGGCCCACGAGATATTCGGCGCCGATCGCAGGAATCCACGCGTGGCGTTCGACCGCTTGAAGTCCGACAGCATAGGTGTCGAACTTTTGCCACAGCATGAACGCGAAAAAAGCCGCGAGCGCATTGAACAGCAAAGCCACAGCCCGCGGATTTTTAGGGCGCCCAATGTAGAGGGCGATGGTCCCGACCAGCGGAATAATTATGAGAGTGTTGATCAGGCCAACCATGCGTAGAGGAGCAGCAATGCGAGCATACCGATGGCGATAACCCCGAGGTAAGTTTGAATTTGTCCGGAATGCGCAAGAGACATCAAACGGCCGAGGCCGCGCGTGCCGGCGGTCGTTTCATCGACACCGGCATTGATGCCCCGCTCGTCGACGCTGTTCATGACAAATCCAAAGAGTTGCCCGAGATCGGCGAATCCGCGCACTAGGCCATCCCAGAAGTAACGATCCATCCAATCGGAAACGCGCGCGGCTCTTTTCGCGAGAGCGATCACCGTGCGATCGTAGAGTTCATCGATCCACATCTTGTTTTCGAGAAACCCGAACAATGCCGGTTGCGCCTTCGCAATCGGATCCAGATCAACGAGCTGATGTGAATCTGGCAATGCGATCCTGCGGTAGATCGCAACGCCCAGTCCAATTCCTGCTGCGACGAGCAGAAAGGAGAGGATCAGCATTGGTTGAATCAGCTGCGCCATATCAAAATGCGCCGACTCACGGGTGAGATAGTTGTGGAGCCAGGGCCACGCCGGCGTAAGCACGATACTGAAGGCGACCGTGCAAATCGCGAGGACGATCAGAGGAATCGTCATGACAGACGAGCTTTCACGCGCATGTTCGGAGGCCTGGCGCCGGTTGCCGAAGAAAACGTAAATGACCTGGCGGGTCATATAGAGCGCAGTCAGAACGACTCCAGCCAACAGAAGAAAGTACGGCACACGCGAAGCCGGCCAATGCGCTGCCGAATGCAGGACTTCTTCTTTGGTCCAGGCGCCCGAAAAAATGAGTGGCACGCCGCTGAGCGCCATCATGCCGACGGCGTAGGTAAGAAAAGTCACTGGCATTACGCGCCGCAGACCGCCCATTTTGCGGATGTCCTGTTCGTGATGGCTGCCATGGATCACTGAGCCCGCGCCGAGGAACAAGAGCGCTTTGAAAAATCCGTGGGCAAGTAAATGCATGATACCGGCCCCGACGCCGCCAACGCCTAACGAAACCATCATCAAGCCAAGTTGGGAAACGGTTGAATACGCCAGGATCCGTTTGATATCGGACTGGGCAATGGCAATGAGCGCCGCCATTAATCCGGTGATCACTCCGATCCAGACGACGACAGTGAGTGACGTCGTAACTCCATTAATTGCTCCAACCAGGAAAATCGGATAGACGCGCGCGACGAGAAACACTCCGGCGGCGACCATCGTGGCGGCATGGATCAATGCGCTCACCGGTGTGGGTCCCTCCATTGCATCCGGCAACCAGACGTGGAGCGGAAATTGTCCTGACTTGCCAACCGCGCCGAAGAAAATCAGCAACGCGATGAAGGTTGTGTTCGCGCCGAGCAGAGCGAGTCCGCCCTCAAGGCAACCCTTCCCGTCATCGTAAAAAAGAAGTGTGCCGCTCTGGTGATAGAGCCAGAGCATGCCGAGAAACAATCCGAGATCTCCGATACGCGTGGTGATGAATGCTTTTTTCGCGGCGGCTGCGGCGCTCGGTCTTTCGATCCAGAATCCAATGAGCAGATACGAAGCGAATCCTACTAATTCCCAGCAGATGAAAAGCAGCAGCAGGCTATTCGCGATCACAACGCCGAGCATCGCGGCGGAGAAAAATGAGAGATACCCGAAGAAGCGTTTGAAGTTTTTGTCGTCGGTCATGTAGCCGACGCTGAAAACAAAAATGCAAAGGCCAACTAGCAGGATCATTACCAGCATCGCCGCGGCGAGCGGATCGAGGATCCACCCGAGACGCAGGGCGCTATCGCCGAATGTGAACCAGGTAAAATTTTGAATCGTCGCGGATCCCGGTGCTTGAAGCGTCGATCCAAATGCGAAGATCGACATCGCCAGCGCGAGGATTTGTCCGATGATGGCAAACCACGCTCCCAGGCCGCGAGCGGAGTTCGGGAGACTCAGAATCATTAGCGACATCACCAATGGCACTGCGGGGATTAGCCAGATGTTGGTTGCGATCCAGGTGTTCATCCTTTGAGCTGATTGAGTTGATCGACATTGGTCGTCCGGAAGTGACGATAAACGGCGATGACCATGGCGAGACCCACGGTCCATTCGGCAGCGGCGATCGCGATGGAAAAGATCGCGATCATCACGCCGACTGGTTGCGGCGCTTGAGGCCCGAATCGCCAGAAAGCGATGAAATTTAGATTCGCCGCAGCCAGCATCATCTCGATGCCGATCAGGATGAAAATGGCATGATGGCGGCTGAGTGCGGCAAGCAGGCCAATCGCGAATAAGGCGGCGGATATGATGAGGAAGATTTGCAACGTCGGCGTCATCGTTTCTCCTCCATCACGAGAATGAGCGAACCGATTAGAGCAGCGGTGAGCAGGACTCCGACGCATAGCAGCGGCCAGACATAATTCGTCATCAATGCGTTGCCGATTTGTTTTACGGTGAGTGGTTGAACTGGCGGCGGGGCGATCAATAGCGGGTGTGTGTTCAGAATCGCCCAGATCAGTCCGCCAAAGACCGCGGTAGCGACGATCACGCCGCTCCACTTAAATCCGCGATCCCTATCCACATCGCGGCGCGTTAATAAAATCGTGAACACGATCAAAACGGCGACCGCGCCGATGTAAACGAAGACTTGAACCAGACCGACGAATTCTGCTCCGAGCAAAAAGAAAAACGCGGCGATGCCGATGAATGTGGCTGCAAAACAGAGCGCCGCGTGCATTAACTTTTGTAACGTGGCGGCGGCGAGCGCGGCAGCCAGCGTAAAAATGGCGACCAGGATGCAGGCGATGATGCTCATTCGGCGAAACGATAAACTCGCGGCGCAAATTTCCGCCGGGTATCGAGCAGAATCGACAGGGTGACGTAAACAATTGCAACGACGACGAGTGACCAAAGCCATCCGCGCAGGCCGCGCCCAGTGTAATGCCACACCGCCGCAGCGACGACGCAGGTAAACGCCATCGGCAACATGAACTTCCAGGCGAAATTCATCATCTGATCCGCTCGCGTGCGCGGGAGTGTTCCGCGGACCCAGACATAAACAAAAAGCAGGATCGACAGTTTCATGAAAAACCAAAAGTAGGAGGGAACGAATTCGAAGAAGCTGAACGGTGCGTGCCAGCCGCCGAGAAACAGCGTCACGGCCAGACCACTGACTGCGAACATGCCCAGATATTCTGCCAGGAAAAAAGTGGCGTACTTAAAACCGGAATATTCGGTCATATGTCCGGCGACGATTTCCGATTCGCCTTCCGGGACATCAAACGGAGTGCGATTCGACTCAACCAATCCGGATACAAAAAACAAAATGAATGCGGCGAATCCCCAGGGCGTGAAGACGAACCAGCGCGGCACAACTCCAAAAGTGTAGCCGCCCTGGGCCGAGACAATTGCATCAGGCGTGAGCGAACTCACCACCATTACTACGGGAAGCACAGTAATGAGGAGCGGAAGCTCGTAACTGATCATTTGGGCGATCGCCCGCATCGCGCCCAACATTGAAAACTTGTTGTTGCTGCCCCAGCCGGCCATGAACACGGCAAGTTCCGTTGTCGATCCAACGGCGAAGAAAAAGAGAACTCCGCCATCGATAGAAAATGGCGTCATGTTTCGGCCATATGGAATAACGCCGAGAGCGAGAATCGCTCCTGCGGCTATCAGGATCGGCGCGAGAAAATGGACGACCTTGTCCGCGCGCGCCGGCACGATGTCTTCTTTGATCAGCATCTTGATTCCGTCGGCGACAGGTTGAAGAAGACCGAATGGCCCGACCCGGTTTGGCCCGTAACGATTCTGTATGCGTCCGAGAATCTTTCGCTCCAGCACCGACATGAGCGCGAAGAGAGTCAGAAACACGCCGAGCAGCGTAAATATATTAATGAGACTCGACGCGATCTGAAGCACCCAGTCGGGAAATCCCGCCAGGAGCGAGAGGAGCCACTCTTTGGCTCGAACGAAGAGTTGATCGAGAAAATCGGTCACGCTCGCTAGAGAAAAGCGGTGTCTGGTTGATTAATCAAGGCGGATCATTTTTGGCCACAGATCAACACAGATGAAACACTGATAAAAACGAGTAGCATTCCGAGCCTTTGTCAGTGTAAGTCTGTGTTCATCTTTGGCTCATTAGTTCTGCGGCAATGACTCCGAATCCTTATTTGTTCATCGTCATTTTCGGTGGAGTTGCGTTGATTTTTCCGCTGGCGCCATTGGCGCTCGCATGGTTGTGGCGGCGATTTTTCCAGCCGCCTAAGCCAGGCGCGGAGAAAAATGCAACTTATGAATGCGGAGTGGAGTCGATCGGCGAAGCACAGATTCAATTTCACTCGCAGTATTATCTCTACGCGATCATTTTTCTGATCTTCGACGTGGAAGCAATTTTTCTGGTGCCATTTGCCGTTGCCTTCACTGGGTTGTCCGTCGGCGCGTTCATATCGGTCCTGGTTTTTCTCCTGCTGTTAATCGAGGGTCTTGTTTGGGCGTGGGGTAAAGGTTGTTTAAGTTGGGCCAAATGAGTCCAAGCCGGGCAGGCATTAATATGGGCGAAATCGACGAAGGGCTGCGTAACGAACTGCAACGGCAAGGGATCTGGGTGACCTCGATGCAGGACCTCTACAATTGGGGCCGAAAGAATTCGATCTGGCCGCTTCAGTTCGGTCTGGCCTGTTGCGCCATCGAGATGATCGCAACTGCGGCGTCGCGTTACGATATCGCGCGGTTCGGCGGCGAAGTTTTTCGTCCGTCGCCGCGACAGGCGGACCTAATGATTGTCGCAGGAACAGTCACCAAAAAAATGGCGCCCCAAATCGTGCGGCTCTACAACCAAATGCCTGATCCGAAATACGTCATTTCAATGGGCGCGTGCGCAATTTCCGGCGGCCCCTTCAAGCAAGGCTATAACGTTCTGAAAGGGATCGACCGTTACATTCCGGTCGACGTTTACATTCCCGGTTGTCCGCCACGACCGGAAGCATTGCTGCATGCGTTCATGGAACTGCAACGCAAGATCGACGACCAGAAATTGACGGGAGTGAACAAAGCGGACCATCTCAATAAAGATCAGGTAAGTGAATTTCCGGTGCCGGCATTCGGCGCGCACGATTTGGAACCGCCGGCGAATCCGGATGTGTTTCGACCGATGAAGATTGAGCGCGCGTAATTTGTGGAAGCGCTTGAGCAAATCAAAGTACGCACGGAAGCGGCGGTGCCCGGAGCGAAAATCGACATCGTGCCGAACGCGAGCCCTTCGCAGCAACTGTCATTGAAGATCGACAATCAACATGCTCGCGGTATTGCGCGATTCTTGCGCGACGATCCGGCGTTGAAACTCGATTTTTGTTCGAACGTTACCGGCGTTGACTGGCTGGATCGGAAAGTGACGAAGAAAGTGAAGGTAAAGAAGATCGTAGAGGGAGAGGAAAAAGAAGAGGAAGAGACGCAGGAGGAATTTTTCCCCGGATACCTGGAAGCGGTTTATCACCTCTATTCGATTACGCACAAACATGGGCCGGTGATCATTCGCATGCAGACGACGAATCGTGGTGATGGTGCGGTCCTGCCATCGCTGACTTCGGTCTGGCGTAGCGCCGAATTCCAGGAACGGGAAATTTTCGATCTTTATGGAATCCGTTTCGACGAACATCCCGATCTGCGCCGCATTCTGATGTGGGATGAGTTTGAAGATTTTCCGATGCGCAAAGATTATCGCGAGCCGGACGATTACGAATACGAGCCGACGCCGCACGACGATGTGCTGGAACGGGCGAAGCAGCATTATTCGCCAAGGCCGCAATTGGACGGCGCCGAGAGCATCACCGCGCAGCCAGAGAAAAATTAGCCACGGATTGACACGGATGAAACACAGATTGGGAATCAGATTGTTTCTTATCCGTGACTGCCTTGAAATCTTAAAATGAGACATTACTGCGCAACCAGAGAAGAACTAGCCACGGATTAACACGGATGAAACACAGATTAAGAATTGTTTTTATCCGTGTTAATCCGTGTTCATCCGTGGCTGCTTTGGGGTTTTGAAATGAGCACCGCTGGACCGCAGGAACTGGAACAAGCGCCGCCGCGAATGAGTTCGCGTTTGGATGGCGAATTGCTCGAGGTTTCGATGGGTCCGCAGCATCCGTCCACGCACGGCGTGTTTCGCATGAACGTTGCGCTCGATGGAGAAATCGTGCGCAAGCTGAAGCCGGTTTTCGGATATCTGCATCGGAATCACGAAAAGATCGGCGAGAACGCGACCTATCTCGGTTCGATGCCGTACACCGACCGGCTCGATTATTTTTGCTCGATGACAAACAACTGGGCCTACGCGCTCAGCGTCGAAAAACTAGCGGGCATCGAAGTGCCCGAGCGGGCCGAATATTTGCGTATCATCCTGGCCGAGCTGACCCGGCTGCAAAACCACGCCTCACTGCTCGGATTTCTGCTGAGCGACATGGGCGCGTGGGGAACGCCGCTGATGTATGCATTTCGCGAACGCG
>JBDTZF010000039.1:0-20579 GCA_040005265.1 Verrucomicrobiota bacterium | reverse complement strand
CGACTCGATGATGCGCCGTTACACCGGCCGCCTCGAGACCGGGGCGATGCTCAAAACGGTTGGCAAACTTCTTCTGGCCGGGATCGCCCTGGCCGGCATCTGCTGGCTGGCATCGGTTCTTTTCTTTGCGAAATATTCGCAGTCCCCGGTTTGGGAAACGCTGCTGGTGATGTCGATCACCATCGCCGTCGGGGCAGCAACGTTTTTTGGCGCGGCTTATCTGTTGCGCGTCGCTGAGGTGCACGACGTTGTCGATATTGTTAGGCGGCGACTAGGTAGGGGCGATTGACCTCAATCGCCCGCTTCGTGCCCGGCTACGTTTTCAGCCCCGGGCGGTTCAGGTGAACCGCCCCTACCTACGGAATGCCGAATTTATCCCAGCGCCTGATTCAGGTCTTCAATCAAGTCGTCCGCGTTCTCGAGGCCGATCGATAGCCGGAGCAGACCTGCGGGCGAAGTGGTGCCCGGTCCCTCGATGGATGCGCGATGCTCAATGAGACTTTCCACACCGCCGAGACTCGTCGCGCGGATAAAGATCTTGGTTTTCACCGCAACATCCATCGCGGTGTTGCGTCCATTCTTTACCTCGAACGAAAGCATGCCGCCGAACATCGACATCTGCTTCGCGGCGATTTCATGGCCGGGATGTGAGCGCAAGCCGGGATAATGCACACGCTCAACCTGCGGATGTTGCTCGAGAAAATTTGCCACTTTCATCGCGTTCTCAGAATGCGCGCGCATTCGCCACGGCAAGGTGCGCATTCCGCGCAGGATCAGCCAGCAATCGAAGGGCGAGGGGACAGCGCCACCTTCATATTGAATCTCGCGAACGCGCCGAAAAAATTCGCTGTCGTTCTTTGCGACAATGATTCCGCCCAGAACATCGCAATGCCCGCCGAAATACTTTGTCGTTGAATGCAAAATGAGATCCACACCAAGATCGAACGGACGCTGAAGCACTGGCGCCCAGGTGTTGTCGCAAATGCAAAGCGCGCCCGCGCCGCGAACCACGTTCGCAATCGCGGCAAGATCGACAATTTTTAGCAGGGGATTGGAAGGCGTTTCCATCCAGACTAGCTTCGTTTTCGGCCGCATGGCTTTTTTTACCGCGCCCAGATCGCTCATGTCGATGAAATCGGCTTCAAGGCCCCACCGGACAAAAATTTCACGAAGCAGCCGGGTGGTGCCGTAATAGGCATCAACGTGGGCAAGGACATGATCGCCAGGCGAGAGCGCTTGAAAGATCGACATCGTCGCGCCGCTTCCAGAAGCAAACGCGGCTGCGCTCGATCCGCCTTCGATGGCGCTAATCCCTTGTTCGAGCGCCTGGCGATTCGGATTATTATTGCGCGTGTACATGAACCCGCGCGAATACGTGCCTTCGACGTCCCGTTCGAATGTGGTGGAAAGATGAATCGGCTGCGAAACCGCGCCAGTCGCCGAATCGATGGTGTGACCTGCGTGGACGGCTACGGTTTCAATTTTCATCCCAGGCGAAACTACAAGCTCAAGCGCACTTGTCGATCTTGCCCCTTATTACTCGCACGCAGGAACGTGTGCAGTCGTATCGATTTGCATTAAAACCGTGGGCGCCGACCGCGGCTTCGTTGCTACAATGTGCGCCCGACCGGTCGAGGCCGGGGCCTTCGGCTGGAGAACGTCGCGCGTTTCGATTTGACGTCGCTGCGTCGAAAGCGCAAATAGCAAACCTGTACTTGTGAACGATTGAAGTGTTTCCATGACTATTTACCACGACGAGGTTTTCAAAATGGCGTGCGACCAATTCCAGGTCATCGCCGATTACCTGAACATTGATAAGAACGACCGGGAGTGGGCGACGTATCCTAAACGCGCGGTGGCCGTCACCCTGCCGGTGCATATGGACGACGGGAGCGTGAAAGCGTTTCAAGGTTATCGCGTTCAACATCACATAGCGCTTGGGCCGACCAAGGGCGGCACCAGATTCGCGCCGACTTTGTCGATGGGTGAAACCGCAGCGCTGGCGATGTGGATGAGCTGGAAATGTGCGCTCACTAGTTTGCCCTATGGCGGCGCCAAGGGCGGCGTGGCCGTCGATCCGACCAAGTTGTCGCATAATGAGCTCGAGGCAGTGTCCCGCCGTTACATGCAGGAGATGATCCCTTTTGTCGGTCCGCATACCGACATCATGGGACCCGACATGGGCACGAACGAACAGGTGATGTCCTGGTTCATGGACACCTATTCGGTTTACATGGGCTACGCCGTAAACGAGATCGTCACTGGGAAGCCGGTTTCCATCGGCGGAACCGAAGGGCGGCGTGAAGCCACCGGCCGCGGCGTCGTCTACCTGATCGAGCGCGCGATGAACATGTTGAAGATGGATGCCGAGAAATCCACGGCCATCGTCCAGGGATTTGGCAACGTCGGCTCAGTCGCGGCCCTTTCTCTCGCGCTGAAAAGCGGGGTCAAAGTCGTAGGCATCAGCGATGCCTATGCGGCCATCTACAATCCGAAGGGAATCGATGTGAAAGCGGCCGAGCAGCACGTCATGAAAAAGGGATCGCTGAAGTCCTTCGATCAGGGGGACCACGTCGATCCGAAGGAGATGCTCATTCTCCCGTGCGACATATTGGTGCCGGCGGCGGTCGATCGAGTGATCAACGAGACGAACGCGGGCAAGATCAAGTGCCGAATTCTGGCTGAAGGCGCCAACGGTCCAACTACGCCCGAAGCGGATTTAATTCTGCAAGAGCGCTGGGATGAGGTGTTTGTGTTGCCGGACATCCTCTGCAACGCGGGCGGCGTAATCGTCTCTTATTTTGAATGGGTCCAGGGCTTGCAAAGCTTCCTTTGGACCGAGTCGGAGGTGACTGACAAGCTCTTCCGAATCCTTGAACATTCCTTTACGCAGGTAATCCGTCGCGCGAGGAATGACAAGGTTTCTCATCGGACGGCAGCCATGGCCACTGGTGTCGAGCGCGTCTTAAAAGCCAAAACGGCGCGCGGTTTGTTCCCATGAACCGCGATGAAGTTCTCACATCGCGAAGAGACACGACAGGATCGCCTCCTCGACGTTCTGACCGATGAGGAGCTTGGGCTCCGCCTGATCGTCTCGCGACTCGGCGCGGAGTTGGTCAGTCTCGCTCGAATGGATGAAGCGGGACAATGGGTCGGGTTTCTTTATCGCGACGACGATCTCAGTCCGCAGCCGCAAGGCTGGGTCAATCACGCCACCGTGATGGGCTATTACTTGCATCGCCTCAAAGACGGCCACAGCTCGTACCGGGGCCGCGAAATCAAAGGCGGCACGCACAGTTTTCTTCGGTCTAAGACATGGCACCTGGTTGAAGCGAGAGCAGGAGAGAGCGCTTCATTGACCTACCGGATTAGGCCGCAGGATTTTTCGGAAACAGAATATCCGCTGCGAGTCAGTCTCGACCTCACTTACAAAATCGACGTGAACAAGGTGGATATTCAGTTCGCGTTTCAAAATGACGAGCCTGAACTGACAGCGCATGTAGAATTCGGACTGCATCCGGGATTCGCAGCGACTTCATTCGACACATTCCATTTGCAGATGCCGCGCGGTTTGTATCGCCGGCATTTCTCACCCGGGAATTATCTCTCCGGCGAAACGCGCGATATCGAATTCAATGGCGGCGAAATGCCCTTTGGCAAAACGGAGTTGCCGGGCTCAGTGATCCTGGAGCTGGTCAACGTTCCGAGACGTGAATTTTCTTATGTCGATCCCCCTAGTGGGCGTTGGGTGACTCTCGATCTTACTGGCGTGCCCTACCTGACTTTTTGGTCCGATGGAGGAGCCTTTTTTTGTATCGAGCCATGCTGGGGGCTGACCGATCATCATGACCAGCGGGCCTTTGAAAATAAGGAAGGAATTCAAACGATTCCACCACAGGGCGCGTTGCGAGCCGGGTTCAGCATGAGCCCGCAACTGGGCTGCGATTAGGATTGCTGATCTCTTACTTCTGCTCTCTGATCTTCGGTTATGCGGCTTGCCACCCTTGTTGCTGAAGGCGAATCGACGCCGCTCGCTGCCGTCTCCGTCGATACGGACCGCTTTGTCGCTCTTCACACTTTCCTAAACTTTTTCGAATTGAAAAATCTTCCGGCCGACCCGGGCGCGCCGCTTGAGGAATTCCTTCCTGTTCTGATGCCGCGATTATCCGAGTTTACTCGAAAACTTAGCGACTGGCCTGAGCACCAGAAGGTTTTTCAAAAGCGCGGCGGTAAAACGTTTCGCGCTCAGAGATTCTTGCCGCCGATTCTCCGGCCTCCCACGTTTCGCGATTTCTACGGCTTTGAGGGACATGCGCGATCGACGCGCGGCAGGCGAGGCCTCGATATGACCCAGGCTTGGTATGAAATTCCGGTGTTCTACTTCTCTAATCCAAATTCGTTGATCGGGAATGAGGCTGAGGTTTTTGCGCCGGCGGGTTCGAATGAATTGGATTACGAACTCGAGCTTGGCCTCGTAATCGGAAAGGCCGGCCGCGACGTGCCTCTTGAGCAGGCATGGGAATATGTGGCCGGGTTTACCATCATTAACGACTTCAGCGCACGCGATGTTCAGCGAGCCGAAATGGAGGTCGGGCTCGGTCCGGCGAAGGCAAAGGATTTTGCCACCGCCGTCGGACCAGTGCTCATGACACGCGACGAGTTTAGCGACAAGATCGACAAGGAAAAGCTGGTGCTCGATATGCGTGCGCGGGTGAATGGCCGCCAGCTCTCCTGGGGGAACAGCTCAAACCTTTTTCATTCTCTTCCCAAAATGGTGGCGCAAGCTTCGCGCGACGCGGATCTCTTCCCTGGGGCGCTGATCGCCAGCGGCACTGTGGACGGCGGCTGCATCTGGGACCTCGGCCCGGAAAATACCGGCGGTTGGCTTAAGCCGAACGATGTCGTCGAGCTCGAAATCGAAAGGCTAGGTGTTTTGCGTACACGAGTCATTGGCCGAAAGGCGAAGGGCGGCTGATTTCGAAACCTTTCGCGAGTTGACGAAACGCCCCGCCGCATTGTTGAATTCAGACCATGGCCGCTTCTCTTCACGCCCTTATCGAGCAATCGATCGACTACGCCGGAATGTTTCCGCCGTGCAGCCTCGATCTCGATCCCGCCTTGAAAAATCAATCCAGTTACGTTGTCTCGCCAGAAGCATGGATGCTGGGGGCCTTTATTCTTCCCGTCGCGCAATTTGACGCCGCTACCCAGAGTTTATCTCAATTCGATCGCAAACATCCTCTGCGCGTTTCGGCGCTCGGCCCGAAAACGGAAACGACTGACAGCTTTCACACGGCGTTCAAGGAGACACTGGAAGCTATCCGGCAGTTTTCTGCGGAACATGCGGACCGAGTCGCAATAAATCAGCTGGAAATGCCGATACCTGCCGATGTCGATCTTAATTTGCTCGGCGAGGCCCGCGCGGCCCTTGGCCAGATGCAGCTGAATGTTTTTTGGGAGACGCCGGTTGATACGGCCGAGCGTACCATCGCGCTACTGGCGAAACATGAGTCCGAAAAACATGCTCGGCCGTTCGGCTACAAATTGCGAACTGGGGGTGTCACCGAGGACGCGTTTCCGACCTCGGCACAAGTCGCAACGGCGCTTGTTCTGGCGACGCGACAACATGTCCGGATGAAGTTCACCGCCGGCCTCCATCACCCGATTTGTCAGTTTCGGGACGAAGTGAAGACGAAGATGCACGGATTCCTCAACGTGCTGGGTGCCGCGGTACTGGCCGCCGAGCATAGCTGGGACGAAGGCCAAACCTCGGCCATGCTCGACGACGAAAATCCGAAATCATTTTCTTTCGATGACATTTTGTTTGCCTGGCGCGATTGGGAGATCGCCACCGACCGAATCAAAGCGCGCCGAAAATTCGTGACTTCTTTTGGCAGCTGCAGTTTCGACGAGCCGCGCGAAGATTTGCGCGCCTTGGAATTATTGTAGCTGCGGTCTATGACCGTCGGACTAATTTATGCGACGCACGCTCGAATTTTTGTAAGGTAAGTGCGGTTCACCTGAATCGCCCCTACCATTTTTATGCCGCTGCAATCCTTCATCGACGTTCCGCGCGATTCACATTTTCCGCTGGAGAACCTTCCTCTCGGCGTTTTCAAGCCCCGCGATGGCAAGGCCCGTGTCGGCGTCGCCCTTGGTGAATACGTCGTCGATCTTTCCGTTCTCGAAGAGAAGGACCTTCTGCCAGTCCGGCTCGGACCGCAAGACTCTCTGAACGCATTTCTCGCGCTCGGCCCGCAGACATGGCGCAAAGTGCGCACACAATTGCAGCATCTCCTCGACGCGAACACCCCCACTTTGCGCGACGATGCCGAGCTGCGGGCTCGCGTGTTTCATCATCAGCGCGACGTGACGATGCAATTGCCCGCGCGTATCGGCGATTACACCGATTTTTATTCATCGTATCATCACGCCCACAACGTCGGCACCATGTTGCGGGGACCGGAAAACGCGCTTATGCCGAATTGGAAATGGCTGCCCGTCGCTTATCACGGACGAGCCAGCTCTATTGTCGTAAGCGGAGCTGAGGTGCGACGGCCGCACGGCCAAACTAAACCGCCGGATGCGCCGTCACCTCTGTTCGGCCCCTCGAAAAGCTTCGATTACGAACTGGAGATGGCGTTCCTAATAGGCCCGGGAAATTCGCTCGGCCAACCGGTGCCGATCGATCGCGCCACCGATCACATCTTTGGCATGGTCCTGATGAACGATTGGAGCGCGCGCGACATTCAGGCGTGGGAATATCAACCGCTCGGTCCTTTTCTGGCGAAAAATTTCTGCACCACCATTTCGCCCTGGGTGGTGACGCTGGATGCGTTGGAGCCCTTCCGGAAACCACTTCCATCGCAGGATCCGGAACCGTTGCCGTATCTGAAGGCAAAGAAGGATTTTTCTTTCGACATCAAACTCGAAGCCCGTTTGCAGACCGCGACGATGGATGCGCCGCATGTCATCACGCGGACAAATTTCCAAAATCTCTACTGGAGTATCTCGCAACAGCTCGCCCATCACACCGTTAACGGCTGCAATCTTCAGCCCGGCGATCTGCTGGCCAGCGGAACAATCAGCGGAGCGACGGACGAATCGCGCGGTTGCATGCTGGAGCTGACCTGGCGCGGCGCGAATCCGCTGAAGTTACCGAACGGCGAATCGCGCAAATGGCTCGAAGACGGCGATACGCTGTCGATCACCGGCTGGTGCCAGGGCGATGGGTATCGCGTTGGATTTGGCGAAGTGAGCGGGCGAATCGTCGGAAGTGACTTCGCATAGCTACAGCACGGCGGCAAAATCGACATGAACCGATCCACGCGGCTTGCGAGTCTCGTGTCGTGGATTGGACATCCGCTGGTTTTTGTAACTGCTACCGTTGCAATCGTGCTGGCAACTCAGTTGGCGCCGCGCATGGCCTTGGCGATTCTTGGGGCGCTGGTCTTATCGGTGATCGGGCCGACCGCAATTGTGCTAATCCTCGGAGTTCGTTCCGGACGCTGGCATGATGCTGATGTTTCCGAGCGCGAAGAGCGCCGGCGTTTCTATCCCGTCGCGATTCCGATTTCGGCTTTCGGAACATTGGCCGCGTGGTTGGCCGGCGCGCCGCGATACATTCTGCGCGGGAGCATAGTGACATTGTTCCTGCTGGTTATCGCCGCAATCATAAACTTGCGGTTCAAAATTTCGCTGCACACGCTGTTCGCCGGCTTTTGCACGGGCATTCTCTTTCGCGTGAATGTCGCTTACGGCATCGGGGCTCTTCTGCTGACGGCGCTCATTTTCTGGTCGCGATTGCTGCTAAAACGTCACACGCCTGCGGAAACAATCGGCGGACTTGCGCTTGGGACCTTGGGCGCCATTATTGCCGCCTGGATGTCGATCTAAAGGAGCCCATGGAACCGTACGCGCCGCGATCGTTTCGATTCATCGAATTACTCATGTTCGGCGATTGGCGGATGAAACTTTACGGAATCGCCTGGCGAGACGAATTGCCGCGGACTGAATTATTAGGCGCGGCAATTCGCGTCGCGGCGGATACCTTAGCTAAAGAAACAGCCAATAACTACAAAGTCGGGTTCATCGGAGCGCACGACGGTCGTGGCGCCTGTTTTGTGTTCGTCGATTTCTGGGGAAATGAGAACGAACTGTTTCATCGCGTTTACCTTTCGCGCTTGAACCAGCCGGAGAAATTGACGCCGTCGCAAAGCTCGGATTCTTCCGTTTGCGTGTGGGATTTGCGCCTGCAAGCCTTCGAACGCGAAGCTTGGATCAAACATGTCCTCCTCAGGTCTGACGCGCCGAATTTCGATGGCTATCTGGCTGAGCGACTCAACGAAGACGGATGATTTGGACTGCCGCCGCGCCGACTGCCACGCCGAAGGGCATTGGCGAAATATCAGCGGGCAGCGTTGACCGCGACCCGCCTGCGTTTTCCCGTGAAACGAACACTACCGTCAGTCAGGAAAGCAAAGCCCCATCCCTCCTGCTGCGCGAGGCCTGTAATCCGGTCGAGCTGGTCGGTGAATGTGGCCTCGCCGGGACAGAGCCCTTGCAATTCCTCGCAACCGACGAAGCTCTCGCCATCAGCCAGCACATCGCGCCTGATCTGGTCGACCTGAGTTTTGACTGATGCTCGCGCAGACATGGCACAAGCAATAGCAATTAAGGGGCCGCTAAGATGCTTTAGTCGATGCCCGATTTTTCGGCGCAATATTCGCTCGTGGGAAGTTGGGCATAGTCGTCACCGATTTACTATGTTTAATTGCGTAATCACACGGGCCTATAGCTCAGCGGTTAGAGCAGGGGACTCATAATCCCTTGGTCCCAGGTTCGAATCCTGGTGGGCCCAATCTAGAGGTCAGAGATCAGAAGTCAGATTCGTCTGGTCTTTCTCGGCGGCCATACGTTTTCATTGTCGATCTTGTGCAACGACTCGCCCGAGGCGCACTAATTACAATCGAGATCTTCCTATTGAGTTCGCTGATCCTGGCGACCAGGTGCGCGAACTACCAAGAAGTGTTCGTCGCCGGGAATATTTATTTCACGGATGCCGATTGTTACGCGCGAATGACTCGTGTGCGTATGTGCTCGGAGCACCCGGGATTGATCGTGCGTCATCATGAGTTCGAGAATTATCCCGATGGAACAACGCCGCACACCACCGCGCCGCTGGATTATCTCATCCTCGCTTTGTCGATTTTGCTGCAACCGTTAACGACACACGCAATCGATTTGGCCGGCGCGCTAATTTCCCCATTGTTCGCGTTGCCAGGCGGTTGGTTTCTTTGGTGGTGGTCACGGCGAATGAAATTTCGATACCGCTGGGTCCTGCTGATCCTCTACGCGATCAGTCCGATCCTCGTTCAAGGAACAGAACTCGGCCGGCCCGATCATCAATCGTTGTCGATGTTGCTCGTCACGATCGCGATCTGCGCTGAATGGACATTGTGCCGGGAGGCGGGCGACACGCCCGCCACTACACTTAGCCGATGGAGTATCGCCGCCGGGATCGCATGGGGACTAGCGATCTGGGTTTCGGCCTACGAACCTCTTATCTTATTCCTATTCCTAATCCTGTTCATGCTCGTTTCGCCACGACATCGACATCTTTTCAAAGCGCGACAAAACAGCTGGATTTCGTTCGCCGCAATCCTCGCGATTGCTGGGTTAATCGAGCGGCGCCTCCCATCACTCTCGATCCTGGATTCCACCGCGATCTTTAAAAACTGGGCGCGAACCATTGGAGAGTTGGCCCATGTCTCGCCCGCCAATGTGATTTGGCTGCGATGGTCCGGCTATCTTTTGCTGTTTGTGCCGGTTTTGGTTCTGATGGGATCGATCAAGATCAAGAGCATGATCAAGAGCGTCAGTATGAGCAGGCAGGAGACACCAGCGTTTATCCTGTTCCTGCTGGTAGCGACCTACGGACTCACAATCTGGCAGGCGCGTTGGGCGTACTTTTTTGTGCTGATCTTCGCGCTGACGCTGCCAGCATTGCTAGAGCCCATCAAGTCGCGATCAGCGGTTTGGATCGCATTTACCTTGTCGATCCTCCCTATTTTGCGCGACTGGGACGAACGGCTCTGGCCCAATGACGCGGAAGTCGCTCGCCTGGTAGAACAACGCAAAGAAGGGATGGAGCTACACGAACTTGCGATCAGCCTCCGGTCGTCGGGGATCCACCCGTTTTTAGCGCCGTGGTGGCTTTCGCCTTCGATTGCCTACTGGTCGGGACAACCGGGAGTGGCCGGAAGTTCGCACGAGGGGATAAGTGGGATCGCAGCCAGCAGCCGGTTCTTTTTCTCAGACGACTGGCGAAAAGCGCGAGAGATTCTGGAAAATCATAAGATTCAGTCGGTTTTTGTCTATAATGCCGAACGCGTGGCCCAGAACTCGAGCATCATCTTGAACTCTAAACCGACTGGGCATGAGCTTTGCTTTCTCCTGGAGCGAACCCCCACACAAGTGCAACCCTTCCTGATTTTCTCGGCCCAAAACGGCACTGCCAAATTGTACCGATTTGTGAATAACCTGTGAAAAAGTTGGCTTTTACCACTGAGATTCTTTTGACATCGCGCCGTAGTGTTACAATAGTAGCGCGTGTTGAAGAAGTTCATCCCACAAAAACCGATGTCGGCGATTGGTGAAGGATCGTTGACCTCGGCTAGTGATGACACCAATCGCTTCACGAACCGCGAACAACCAAGAACATCAACAACCGATTACCAAAAACTTATGGCAGAACACGCTGGCAAAGACATCCTCTCGAGCGATGTCGAAATCAAAGGCTCGATCAAGTTCCAAAAAGAGCTTCTCATCGACGGGAAGGTCGAAGGCGAAATCAATTCTGATGGCGTGCTGACGATCGGTGAGAACGCGGATATCCGGGGAGAAATCAAAACGAAATCAATCACGGTCTTCGGAAAGGTGCAGGGCAACATCACGGTTGCGGAGCGCTGCGAGCTAAAATCCAAATGCACCCTTCAGGGAGATTTGAAAGCGGCTCGTTTGGTAATCGAAGAAGGTGCAACCTTCATCGGAAAATCGGAAGTCACCAGTGGGATGACCGCCGCCAAACCGGCGAGCCGTCCCGAGGTTGTGCGTAACGAAGAGCCGGTCAAGGCTTTCGCCGCGCGGGCGTAAGGAAGAGCGCGAGAGGGGTCTTCGCTCAGAACGTCCGTGGCCAAGTCGTCGCCTGCTAAAGTCAGTGTGGAGTGTCCACACTGCGGCTTTAAGCAGATGGACTACGTGGCAGCGAAGACCACGATGTGCCGCCAGTGCGGGCGGTACTTTTCCCCGTTCGCGCCGAAGCCAGTCGCAAAGGTTCGCGCCAAAGAAGAAGCGCCGGCTGCCGCCGCGGCGGACCCGTCGTTCTTCCAGAAGTTCGAGGGGATGTGGAGCAAGCCGCAGAGCTCCGTCGTGGAGTGTTTTGAGTGCAAGCGCAAGCACGAGGTCAGCGACGCAGCCACATCGACCAACTGTCCATCCTGCAGCGCGCACATCGACCTGCGCGATTACAAGATCGCCACCAGCTTTAGCCGGACAATTCGCACGCGCGGAGACGTCCATCTCATGGCGAAAGGCGACCTCAGCAGCACCAGCGTCGTTTGTAAGTCGGCGATGATCGAGGGAAAATTACGCGGGAATCTGCATTGCTCCGAGTCCGCCACCATACATTTCGTAGGGAAACTTCCAGGCCGGTTAAGCGCTCAGCATGTAACGGTCGAGCGCAAAGCTGATGTGCAATGTTTTCGCAATGTCCGTGTTGGAAGCATCGAAATTAAAGGGCGGATGATCGCGGAGATTATCGCCGAGACATCGGTGCATATTTATAAAAACGCTTCTCTGGAAGGCAACGTTACTGCGAAAGCGATCACGGTGGAGAAGGGGGGCATTTTTTCCGGCCAACTCATCATCGGACAAGCCGATCTTACTCAAGGCGAGTTGTTGCCGGAGTCACCGGCGTTAGGTGGCGCAAGCAAGCCCGCGCCGAATTTCCCAGCACCAGTCGCCCGGCCTCTGCCAGCGACTTAAGCGTGTGGCGTTGTCGATGCAAAAAGTGCATCCGCGCAGTCCGTACGATAAACTCGGCGGCTATGTCCATTTGGCTCGTTTGATCGACAAGGCTAAGTTGCATCGCAAAGGGCTCCTGAACGGTTACAACTACAAGACCGTAGGCTTCGACAAACATCTGCTGGCGTTCCTGAAATTAGATCCGGATGCTTTTGAAGAAGCAGCCCACCGGCTCGATGAGGATCGGGCGATCGTGGAATGGGTCGAACAAAACGGCGCCAGGCATTCCGCGGAGGCCATTGAGCAATGGAACCAGGCAATGGTTTCCCGTCATCCGGATACTGCGGCAAAGAAGGCGCGCTTCACTCATTTCCTTAAGGAAGCAGGAGGCTCAGGGCGAAAAGATATTCGAACTTATTTCGATCTGATCGAATTCGACGAAGGACGACTGAAATAGGTAGGGGCGATTGACCTCAATCGCCCGGCTCGGACCTGGCCAAGCGCAATACGGGCGATTGAGGTCAACCGCCCCTACAGTTTTCCGAAGATCTTGTCCGCTTCCGCGAGCGTTTCCTTACTGCCAATATCGATCCACGTGCCTTTGAATTGAAACGTTTTCACCGGCTGCCGCGTATAGAGCCATTGCACAAACCTTCCCGGCTGATCGGGATTATTCCCGGCCGCCAGATAGGTTCTGATAAGCGCAATGACTTTGGGCGAATAATAATAAAGAGCAATTGCCGCCAGCGTGCTTCTTGGCTGGGCCGGCTTTTCCTCAAAATGCGTGATGGTTCCCTCGGCATCGATGTCGATGTTGCCGTATTTCTTGATCGCCTCTTTATCGCCGACGTCGTAAACCGCGACCGTCGCCTCGGTTGTAGCAGCGCGCTCCACAAAACCGGTGAGCGAATCGCTAAACAAATTGTCGCCGGCCACTATCAGCAATCCGGCATTGCTTATGTCTTCACGGTTGATAACGAAATTTAGATCACCGATCGCGCCCAGTTTATCGTCGTCGTTCTTCGAGCCATCGTTCACTACCTTGAATTTCAATTGTCGATGTTGAGCCTGATAACGATTCGCCCACGCTTGAAAGTCGGCGGCAAATTTGTCGTTCGTCACGATGTAAATCGTCTCGATCTCGGAAATTCCCGCCAGATTATCCACCACCCACTCGATGATTGGCTTGCCAGCGACCTCGAGCAACGGCTTGGCCTTATTGAGAGTGAGCGGGTACAGCCGGGTGGCATATCCCGCAGCCAAAATGAGGACGTTCATAAGAAGGGAGACAATAGTCGGAAAGCACCTGTGAGCGACCGCATTAGCTTTTCATTTCGCTAAGGGTCGCCGCCTGGAGGCACTTCTGCAGCGCCGCGATCCGATGCACATCGGTAATCTTGGAATGGTTCGCACTGTCTACCACGTAGAACGTATCGATGGCCGCGCCTGCCTGAGTGCTCACCCGGGAGAGCGCCATGGAAATCCCTTCGCGATCCAGGCATGAGAGGATGTCATACAGTAATCCGAGTCGGTCAGGCGCCTCGATCTCGATCAGCGTGTAGGTGGAATGGGCCTTGTTATCGACCGCGATCCGGGTCGGAAAGTCGATCTTTGGGATGGAGTGCGGCTGGATTTTCCGGCGAGCCTTATCCAATAATGAACCGAAGTCGAACTCTTCGTTTTCCAGGGCAGCGTTCAATGTCTTCTCCACTAACTCCAGATCGTGCTGGTCGGTAACGGCGCCTCCTTTAATGTCTGACACGCGAAAGATATCGAAAGCGATGTGATCGGATCGCACATAAACATCGGCGCTAAGAATATTCAGCGGAACCGCCAGGAACGAGCCGGCGATCCTCACCAGAAGGCCCTCCCGGTCCCATGTGCAAATCTGCGCGACGCTGTGGCCTTTGTCGGGAAGGGCTTTCCATTTGATCGTCGGTCTCAGCGGATGCTCGCTGTCGATGGAAACGTTTCGCAAGAACAAGCGGAGCAGCGTCGAGTCTTCGACAATCTCCGAGACTTCTGACGCCCGGAAATAGTTTTCCGGCATGAGCTCAAAGTGCGCCTCGATTTCGTCGGCAAAATCGGGCGGAAGTTTTTCCGCAACTGACGCCTGCAAACTCTCGCGCTCGATCTTCATCTTCTCGAAGAAGGACTTCTGATCGGTCAGGTATTGCGACGTCGTATTAAAAAGTTGCCAGACGAGTGATTCTTTCCAGTCGGACCAGGCTTCGGCGCTCGTGCCCTGGCCGTCTGCCAGGGTAAGCAACATCAGCGCGGTTAAATTGCGCTCGTTTTTTACGATCTTGGCCAGCTCGGCGATTGTGGTGGGATCGTCCAGATTTCTTTGCTGCGCGATGTTGGAGAGCGTGAGGTGATGATCCACCAGAAGAATGAGCGACTTTCGCTGATCCGACGACAGGGCCAATCGGTTCGCCACCCGCTGGGCGAAAAGCGCGCTTGCTTCGGAATGCGGCCTGGCACCGACCGCCTTGCCGGTATCGTGAAGGAGTAAGGCAAGATAAAGAACAAAGGGATCCTCCAGTTGCTCAAAAAGTTTTCGGTATGAAAGCATCTTCGGATCGGCCGTGGAAGCCAGAGCGTCGAGCTTCTCAATACAAACCAGCGTATGTTCGTCCGCGGTGTAGCGATGCAGATACTCGTGTTGCACCAGACAGGTCAGCTGTCCAAACTCGGGAATATAGCGCCCGAGAAAATCGACCCGGTGCATCATCCGAAGCGCCCGGCCCACTTCGCCTTTGCGCGACAGAACTGCGTGAAATATCTCGCGCGGGCCCTTGGCGTATTGGAACGTGCGGGTGATTTGTCCAAGCGATCGACTGATCAGATCCGCCAGCTCCGGGCTCAGATCCAGCCGGTGTTCTTCGGCGAGTTGGAAGACCCGCATCATCTGCTCGGGCTCCTTGCGAAAGAGGTCCCGGCGATCCGGATACAATTGACCGTTCCGCACAACAAACGATTCCAGCCGGCTTTCGTCTCCGCCGCCGATTAACGGCAGGAAACTGAACAGCGAGCGAGTTCGCTCAGTCGCACGGCCGCTGGCAAATTGTTGGGTGATCCGCTCGGTCACCCGAAAGATATTTCGGCTGTGTTCGTAATAATCCCGCATGAACGCTTCGCTGGCCAGTTGTCCGTTCTGCCGGGAATAATTTAATCGCTGGGCGATTTGCTCCTGCATGTTGAGATGCAATGTGTCGGTGGCGCGCCCGGTGAAGTAATGCAGATCGGTGCGGACCCGAAGAATAAAATCGTAAGCGCGTTCAATGCGACGCTGGTCGGTTTCGCTCAGCCAATTCTTCCCCACCAGTTGATGCGTCGTCAGTTCGCCTTCTTTGAAATAAGTCATCCAAAGCAGGTTTTGGTAATCGCGAAGCCCGCCACATCCATTTTTTACATGCGGCTCCTGCATGTAGACGCTGTCGCCAAATTTTTTGTGGCGCGCAGTTTGATCCTGCATACGCATCTCAACATATTCGCGCTCGTAACTGGCTACGCATTTGGAACGAAACTGCTTTCGAAATTCCATGGCCAGGCTGGGATCGCCCGCTAGGAAACGCGCTTCCAGCATCGACGTTTTCGTCTGCATATCGCGGTTGGCCTGGACGATCGCTTCTTTTATCGAGCGCGTAGAATGACCAACTTTGAAACCGCTGTCCCAAAGCAGATAGAGAAGCTGCTCCACCATTTCTTCGAGATATGGCGAGATGACTTTCGCGTTTGGGCGGCGATGCAGCAGCATTACATCGACATCGCTGCTGGGGTTTAACTCGCCCCGGCCGTAGCCGCCAATCGCGATCAGCGCCAGCGGCTCGGCCTTTGCATCTTTGTCAGACACGGTCGCGGCAGCCGCGGCGGCAGTGAATACGTGTTGTAATAGAACATCGACAAGTTCAGCCCGGCGCTGGCAAATCTCGCGTCCGCCTCCCCCAGCCTGATGCTTCAGGCGGAGCCGATGCTCCTCAATTTTTAGAAACTTCTGGTAAAGCGGGAGGACCTCAGTCGGTCGTCTTTCTCCCGTCGCACCAAGCTGGCTTTCAGCGTGAGCCAGAACCTGTTCCAGATGTCGCGAAGGCATTTCAGATTTTAGAGTTGCAGACCGTTACTGCCGCTCAATCTAATCAAGGAACAGCGTTTTCCAAAACATGCCCTGCGCGTGGGTCATTCCGAGCCAGGTCGAGGAATCCCGTTGCGCGACCTGAAGTAATTCCGCGGGATCCTTCCCGCTGCGGCGGGCAGGTGTTCCTTCGCTCTCGCCACGGCGAGTCTACGACAGGATGACGTTTTAAACGGAGCCTCAGAGCTCGATCGCGTAACGCTTCAATTTGTTGTAAAGCGTTGGCCTTTGGATGCCGAGAAGTTCGGCGGCCTTCTTCTTGTTGCCGTGACATTGGGCGAGCGCTTGAAGAATAGCGTTTCGTTCCATGTCATCGAGACTTTGCACACCTGGCCGGGGAAGAAGCGAAGCGCGCTCGGTCTGTTGAAGAGCAGGGGGCAGCTGCACTTCGGCGGGCAGTCCCTGGATGCCTATCAAATTTTCGCGCGCGAGGACCACCGCGTACTCCATCGCGTTTTGTAGTTCGCGCACGTTTCCCGGCCAGGCGTAATCGAGTAATTTCTGAAAAGCCTCCGGCGCGATGGCCGGCTCGGGCTTGCCCAATTGTTGTGCGAACTGTTTTACAAACAACGCGACCAACGGTGGAATGTCCTGTTTCCGCGCCCGCAACGCAGGCACTTCAATCTGAAACGTGTTCAAACGATAATACAAATCGGAGCGAAGCCGGTTTTCGGCCAGTGCTTGCGGCACGGGCTGATTCGTCGCAGCAATCACACGAAAATCCGCCTTCAACGTTCGCGTGCTCCCAAGCGATCGATATTCGCGTTCCTGGAGCACTCGCAAGAATCTGGTTTGCAGATCTGCGGGCATATCGGAAATCTCATCGAGAAAAAGCGTTCCTCCGTGCGCCGCGGCGATCATTCCCGGAAAATCGTTCATCGCGCCGGTGAACGCTCCTTTCACGTAACCGAATAGTTCTCCCTCAATCATCGCCGAGGGAAAGGCTGCGCAATTGAGCTTCACCATCGACGCCCCCGCGCGCCGGCTCCGCCCGTGAATAATATTGGCAATGACTTCCTTGCCCACGCCGCTCTCGCCAGTAATCAGGACGTTAGCATCCGAAGGCGCCATCGCGGTAATCAACCCATCGATCTCCTGCATCGCCTTGCTCTTGAATACCGGCGCCGGCTGGACCTCAACCATTTCCAACCGCTTCTCGAGTTGCTGGGTTCGTTGCCGAAGTTCCTGTGTCTCACGCAGCAGCGACCGTTTCTCGAGCGCCTTTTCAATCAGGCTGAGCAATTCTTCCGGCGCATACGGCTTACTAATAAAATGGTATGCGCCGCGCTTGATCGACTCGATCGCATTATTCAACGTATCGTGCGCGGTCAAAATAATGACCTGTGTTTGCGGCGCACTGGTCTTGATCTCGTCGAGCGTTTGCAGTCCCTCCGCATCCGGCAAGTGGAGATCGAGCAACACAACCGGCGGAGCCTTGGTCTTCAGCGCCTTCAACCCCTGCGACGCTGTCGGCGCAGATTCGACGTTGTAGCCGTGTCGCTCGAGAAGCGCCGTCAAAGTGAGAAGAATCGTCCTCTCATCATCAATGATCAGGATGCGACGGTCGTCGGTTGTCATATTAGGCGGCGAAGCCGCATATTAATTAACATCGCCCGCGGAGCGGCCGATCCACCTCCCGCGTCAGCTTCGCTTTTGAGATAGCGGCAGGCTGATCGTTGTGACAAGCGTTGATGTTGCCGAATCGTAACGAGCACGCAATTCACCATTGTGGGCTCCCATAATACTGCGCGCGCGGTTTAGTCCAAGACCATAATGGCTACGGCCGACTTTTCGAAACGGCTCGTGTCCCCAGTTTTCAGTCGATAACTCAAACTGCGTCTTTGGCTCGCTGAGCGTGAACACGAATTGGCCGTTGCCGATCTTCGCCGTTACAGCGATCGCACCTTGGCCACGATCATGTTGAAACGCGTTCCTGAAAAGCTCGATAAACGCCTGCTGCAATAATTGAGGATCGACATCGAACGCACTGTCGTCGAGCTGAAGGTCCCAGGTAATAGCTGCATTTTCCTGTGGGAATTCCTGCGCGATCTTTATGCGCAGGTCCTCCACAAAATCCGACGCGCCGTAGGGCATTGAGGTGAGCTTAATCTGTCCGAGATCCGCACTCAGTTTCTGCAGCACTGTTCCGAGGGTGGAGATCATCTCGCGCAGCCGTTTTATCTCGGCTTTGAGCTCCGCATCGGCCGCGATTTCGCTAATGAAAACAGATTGCAGCTCTGCGGCGTTCAGATGATTTCGCAAATCGTGACTCAGCTGTCGAACGAAGCCGACAACGTCCCGGAACGGAACGTTGTCATTTTGATCCTCAGGAGGCTTGTCATCCATAAGTCTTACTTCGCGAGCGAAAATTGATCATCACCGGGCTGATCGCCGGCAGTCATTCGCAAACCTGGATCGTTATTCGCCAGGTGTTGCAGCACGTGAAACACGTCTTCCGGATCGGCATCAAGCGATTGCGCAATCTCTTCCGCGGTTTTGCCGTCGCCGGCTGTTAGTTTCTCCCGCACCTGACTTTGAAGCTGGAGCAATTGGGTTGCGACTTTTTTTCCGGCTTCAACACCCGGTTGATGATAAGCATTGATGTTCACCAGCGAGCCGTAAAAACCGACCGCGCGCTCGTAGAGCGCAATGAGCCCGCCCACATTGAAAGCATCCACTTCCGAAATGCCGATGGTAATCGACTCACGCCCGCTGTCATACAGCGCGTTGCGTGTTCCCCGTAAAAATCCATGGAGATAATCGCCACTCGTTACCCCGGGCTCGACTTCAAAGGGCGGGGTAAGCCGGTCCTTGCCGACCTCGATGAAGGTGACGAAGAAATTCAACACTCCATCGCGCAACTGCTGCACGTAGGCATGCTGATCGGTTGAGCCTTTGTTCCCGTAAACCGCGATGCCTTGATGAACGATCTTTCCGTCGAGGTCCTTTTCCTTCCCCAGCGACTCCATCACCAGTTGTTGTAAATACTTGCTGAAAAGGGCGAGTCGATCTTTGTAAGGCAAAATCACCATATCCTTTTCACCGCGGCCGTTGCCCGCATAGAACCACATCAGCGCCAGGAGCATCGCCGCATTTTGCATGACATCGACCGACCGTGTGTGCTCGTCCATCGCGGCCGCGCCCGCCAGAAAATTGTCGATGTTAAAGCCTTGCAGCGCCATCGGCGCAAGCCCGACAGCGCTCATGATCGAAGTGCGACCGCCGACCCAATCATGCATCGGAAACCGAGCGATCCATCCGTTCTTCTCCGCGTGCTTATCGAGCTCGCTGCCGATACCGGTCACGGCCACCGCATGCTTTCCAAACTGAAGTCCGCGCGCCTTGAACTTCGCTTCCGCCTCGAGCATTCCATTTCGCGTTTCCTTGGTGCCGCCCGACTTGGAAATAACGATCACAAGCGTCTGCGAGAGAATCTTGTCGATCTTATCAAACACGCGATCGAATCCGTCCGGGTCCGTGTTATCCAGAAAGTAGATGTCCATCGGATCGCTTGTGGATCCGAGTGCCTCGGCAATAAATTGTGGCCCCAGCGCCGAGCCTCCGATTCCGATTAACAGAAGATGCTCGAACCGCTTTCCGTTTTCAGCCGCGATCTTTCCATTATGCACATCGGCCGCGAATGTCTTGATACGGGAATTCGTTTCCTCAATATCGGCCCGCAATTCCTTCGTTGGCGCGAGCGCCGGATTTCGCAGCCAGTAATGGCCGACCATGCGATTTTCATCCGGGTTGGCAATTGCGCCGGCTTCCAGCTCGCGCATGGCGGCGAACGCCTTGTCGATCTTCGGCCGCAATTTCTCAAAGAAATCGTCCGGAAATTTCATCCGGCTGATATCGATCGAGAAATCAGGATCGCGGTAACGCAAAACATATTGCTGAAACCGCTGCCAGAGCGATGACGACGCCATATAGCTGGTAATGAAATGGACGTTGCGCGCAGCGTCCAACCAAATATGGAGGGACGACCTCCGTGTCGTCCGCCTTAATTTACACGGACGGGACGGAGCCCGTCCCTCCAAGTCATTTCGATGGCGTCGGGCCTTTGCCCGGAAGGTCCTTGGGCTTTAAAGGCACTTCGTCCTTCGGGGCGACCTCGTATTCGGGTTTGGCGATGCCCGACAACCAGTGATCGAACCAGCCGACGATGTGTTGCAGACGCTCAACGCGATGCCACGGCTGACCGGATCGTGACAGTTCGTGAGATTCATCCGGGAAACGGACCATTACTGTGGGAATTTTGCGGAACTTGAGCGCGCGAAACAATTCTTCCCCACCCGCGGCGGGTGGAGTTCGGAAATCCGCTTCGCCGAGGATGAACATCATCGGTGTCTTCATGTTCTTGATGTAAGTGATCGGCGAACGCGCCTTGAAATCCTCTTCGTCCTCGAATGGCGGCGCC